>CAZPZK010000217.1:0-5640 GCA_964591095.1 uncultured Moraxellaceae bacterium
AGGCGTGGTGTTCAAAAAAGCGTCGGCCGGGAGAATTCCCCGATTTGGCCGGATCGGCAAAAAAAATGGCCGTTGGCTTTTGGGAAGGGCGTTCATCGGGGATTTTCTGCCGTTCGGGTGGAATTCCGGGGGTGCGGTTGTCCGATAGCACTCCGTTAGCGGCGCGGGATTCCGGCCGCGCGCATTGCCTGCCGCCTCGGGGAAGTGGTATCAAGACCGATACCGTCCCGTCTTCAGGAAACCGACCGTGTCCGAAAATCCCCATGCCCTCTACGCCCAGGCCGGCGGCGTCACCGCCGTGCTTAACGCCACCGCCGCCGGGCTGATCGGCGCCTGGCGGCAACAGGCGCCGGCGGGGGCGCGGCTGCTGGGCGCGCGCGAGGGGATTCTGGGCGTGCTCGGCGAGCGTCTGGTGGATTTGTCCGCCCTGTCCGGGGAGGCGCTGGCGTCCCTCGCGCACAGCCCGTCGGCGGCGCTGGGCACCTGCCGCCACGTCCTGCGGCCGGAGGAACATCCGGTGCTGGTGCGGGTGCTGCGGGCGCACGGTATCGGTACGTTTTTCTACAATGGCGGCGGCGGCGCGGCGCGCGCCTGCCAGGATATCCGGGCGATCGCGCGCGCCGCCGGTTACCCGCTCAATGTCGTGCATGTGCCCAAGACCATCGACAACGACTTGCCCGGCACCGATGCCTGCCCCGGTTTCGGCTCCGCCGCCAAGTACCTCGCCACGTCCATGCGCGAGGCCAGTCTGGATCTCGCCGCCATGGCGGGCAGTTCCAGCAAGGTCTTCATCCTGGAAACCATGGGCCGCTACAGCGGCTGGCTGACCGCCGCCTGCGGGCTGGCGTCCCGGCATCCGGCGGAGGGGCCGCATCTGTTGCTGCTGCCGGAGCGCGTCTTCGACGAGGCGGATTTTCTTGACCGGGTGCGGGACTGCGTGCAGCGCCTGGGCCACTGCGCCATCGCGGCCTCGGAGGGATTGACCGGCGCCGACGGGCAATTGCTGCAGGCCACCGGCCCGCGCGATGCCGCCGGCGACCGCCAGTTGGGCGGCGTGGCGCCGCGCCTCGCGGAGATGGTCACGGCGCGTCTGGGCTACAAATGCCATTGGTCGGTGGCGGATTACCTGCAGCGTTCGGCGCGCCATCTGGCCTCGGCGGTGGATGTGGCGCAGGCGCGGGCCACCGGCGCGGCGGCGGTGACGCTGGCCCTGCAGGGAGAACGCGATTTCAGTCCGGTGATCCGCCGCTTATCGGCGGAGCCTTATTGCTGGGAGCTGGCGCCGGTCAGCCTGGACGTGGTGGCCGGTCCGGAGTTGCGCGTGCCCGCCGCTTTCCTCACGGACGATGGCTACCGCCTCAGTGCGCCCGGCCGGGCGCAGCTGGCGCCGCTGATCGTCGGCGAGGATTACCCGCCCTTTCGCGACGGCCTGCCGGATTATGCGCCGGTCGCCTTTCGCGAGATCGGCCGGGCATGATGCGGTGGCGGCTCAGGCGACGGGCAGTGACAGTTGTCCGTCCCGCATCGGCGGACACCAGAAATAGGCTCCGGTGACCGGTCGCGTAAAACGGAACAGCGCATCGGCGATGCCGTCCTCCACGCCCGCCATGCGCCGCAGTTGCGCCGCGAAAGCGTGGGCGGAGTGACCGAAGGCCACGAAGACCAGTCCGGCCTGCTGGCCCTCCGCCCACGGCATCGACCGCCGTACCACAAAGGCTTCCGGGCTGAAGCTTTCCTGGGCGGTGCGCTTGACGTGCGCCGAGGCCGGGGCCTCTTCCAGTTCCTCATTGTCACTGCGCCGCCGCCCGATCATGTTGTCCTGTTCCGCGCCGCTCATGGCGCGGAAGGCGGCCATGTCGTGCTGCCACTGCTGAACCGCCACCACGCTGCCGCCATCGAGGCCTTCTCCCTGGCCCCGCACCAGCGCCGCCGCCATGGCGGCTTCGCCTTCGGGGTTTTCGGTGCCGTCTTCGTAGCCGCTGAGATCCCGCCCTTCCTGATGCTTGAAGGCGTCAATCACCTGCGTCAGTTCAAAGCCCGGAGCCAGCGCCTCCTCCAGTCTTTGCGCCAGCAGCAACAGTTCGCCGCGATCATCGCCGCGCAGCCAGCACCATAGGTCAGCGGGCGTGGAGGGAATGCCGACTCCGGCCGTGGTGTAGGCGGGAAATCCGGGCAGGGCGGGACGGACGACGCCCAGTTGCCGCAGCAGGGACTTGCCCAGCCCAACCACGATGCGGTCGCCGTCGGCCAGGGTCCGCAGCGCCGTCAGGGCGGTACTCAGGTCGGGCTGATGGCGCTGGCGAAAGGTCAGGTAACGGGCAACCGCCGGGACGGGGGCAAGGATGCCGGCTTGGGGCAGGGTCATGGGGGCTCCGGATCAGCAGCAAGGGTCGGCGGCAAGTATTGCCGGAGTTCCGGTGGCGTGCAACCGGCGGGGCTTCAGGCCTTGTAGGGCTTCAGCGACTCGCGCACGCTGAGTCTGGCCTGGCGGCGGACCTCGGCGGCGGCAAAGCGCTTGCCTTCGATGTCGGTTTCCGGAACGAGCGCTGGCACGGGCAGCGGCCTGCCGTTTTCATCCACCGCGACAAAAGTGAAATAGGCGGAGACGATATGTTTGCGGCTGTTTTCGTAGCTGTTTTCCGCGTCCACCCGCACGCCGATTTCCATCGACGAGGTCCAGGCGCGATTCACCGACACGGAAAATACCAGCGTGTCATTCTCGCGCGCCGGCGCGACAAAGTGCCAGGAGTCCACGCTGGCGGTCACGCAGACCGATCCGCTGTGGCGCTCGGCGGCCACCACAGCCACGCGGTCGGCAATACTCATGATCATGCCGCCAAAGGCGGTCTTGCGGGCATTGAGGTCGTTGGGAAAAATCTTGTAGACATGGTTGTCGATGCGGGAAGCGGAGACGGGTTTGGCGGCGGTCATGACGGTCTTTCCTGGGTAAGGACCCACAGCCTAGCAGGTGGGTGCGGATTTGTTGAGAGTCGACTGGTATCCGACCGGTGGTGTTCAGAGCGGATTGAGCGGGCTTGACGAAGCCCATATAATCCGGGCGGTTATTGCTCAGGTCATGGATGACGCCGATTTTCAGGGATGCCCTTCTGTTACGCCCCCGATCTAGTCCTTCCTGCCTGATTCCCCCCCTTGCCAGCCGTTGGCCGGCCGGGATTGATAGTGATATTTGGGCCGCACGGCAGGAGTAAATGGTAATGGCGACGATTAACGGGACTTCCGGCAATGACAACCTGGTGGGCACCGATGCCGCGGATGTTCTGAACGGTCTGGACGGGGATGATACCCTCAGCGCGGGCCTGGGCAACGACAGCCTCGATGGTGGCGCCGGCAGCAATGTCCTGATGGGTGGCCAGGGCGATGATGCCTATACGGTGCGATCCCTGCAGGATGTCGTCGTCGAGGCGGCCGGCGAGGGGTCGGATACCGTCAGCAGCCTGATTTCCTTCACCCTGGCCGCCACCCTCGAAAACCTGACCCTGATCGGCGGCGGCGCCATCAACGGCGTCGGCAACGCGGGCAACAACCGGCTGATCGGCAACACCGCCGCCAATATCCTGTAGGGGCGCGAAGGCAATGATGTGCTGCAGGGCGGAAGCGGCGATATCCTGATTGGCGGTCATCGGCGATGATAACTACTATGTCGAATCCGCGGGCGCCACGCTCATCGAGCAGGCCGGGGAAGGCCGGGACCTGGTGCAGCCCCAGGTGTCGCTGACGCTTTCCGCCAACATCGAGACCCTGATGCTGGGGGGTTCGGCCAACCTGAAAGGCGAAGGTAATGCCGAAGACAATACGCTGATGGGCAACAGCGGCAACAATACCCTGTCCGGCCGGGCGGGTAATGACACGCTGAACGGCGGCGCGGGGATCGACACCCTGATCGGCGGGGTCGGGAATGATATTTACCAGATTGATTCGCCGCTTGACGTGATTGTCGAGTTGGCGGGCGAAGGCACGGACTGGGTGGTTGCCGCCAGCAGCCATGCCTTGGCCGCCAATGTGGAGCGGCTCAGCCTCACGGGGACGGCCGCCATCGACGGCATCGGCAATGCGCAGGACAATTTGGTCACCGGTAACAGTGGTAATAATGTGCTGGACGGCGGTGCCGGCGCGGACGTCCTCACCGGCGGACTGGGTGACGACACCCTGGTGGTGGACAGTGCCGCCGATGTGACACGGGAGGATCTGGCGGGCGGAACCGACACGGTGCGCGCCTCGCTGTCATGGACATTGGGCGCCAACCTGGAATGGTTGGAACTGACCGGCACCTCCGCCCTGACCGGCACCGGCAACAGCCTTGATAATGTCCTGGTCGGCAACAGCGCCGACAACCGGCTGGACGGCGCCGCCGGAGCTGACACGCTGGTCGGCGGCGCGGGCAATGACACCTATCTGGTGGACAACACGGCGGAAGCCCTTTACGAAAACACCGGCGAGGGTATCGATACCGTGCTGGCGTCGGTGGCGTATACCCTGGCGCTCAATGTTGACCACCTGACCCTGACCGGCGCGGCGGCAATCAATGGCGCGGGCAATGCGCTGGGCAATACCCTGCTCGGCAACAGTGCCGCCAACCAGTTGTCCGGTCAGGCGGGCAACGACACCCTGGATGGCGGCGCGGGCGCGGATATCCTGTGGGGCGGCACCGGCAATGACCTTTATGTCGTCGACAACAGCGGCGATCGCGTTCAGGAATATGTATCGGAAGGCACGGATACCGTCCGTTCCTCCGTGTCCTTCACTTTGGGCAGCGATGTCGAAAACCTGGAACTGACCGGCACGGCTGCGATCAACGGCACCGGCAACACCCTGAACAACGTCCTGACCGGCAATAGCGCGGCCAACCTGCTCAATGGCGGCGCCGGTGCGGATACCCTGACCGGTGGTCAGGGCGACGACACCTATATTGTTGACAGCACCGGGGATGTGGTGAAGGAGGAGGCGGGCGCCGGGCTCAGCGCCCTGACCCGCATCAGTACCGATGCCGCTGGTAATCAGGGCAATGCGCTGAGCATGTACGGCGTGTTTTCGGGGGACAGCACCCGCGTGGTGTTCACCAGCGGCGCGTCCAATCTGGTGGCCGGGGATACCAACGGCCAGGCGGATGTCTTTTCGCGCAACCTGCTGACCGGGGAAGTGGTGCGCCTGACGACGGGCAGCACGGGACAGCAAATCAGCGGTGACAGCTATTTCGGCATGCTGTCGGCGGACGGGTCGAAGCTGGTGTTTGTCAGCACGGCCTCCACCCTGGTGACCGGGGACACCAACGGCACGCCGGATATTTTCCTCAAGGACATGGCCACCGGCGCGGTGACGCGGATCAGCACCACCGGCAGCGGCGGCCAGCTCAGTGATGAGAGCACGTTGCCGGTGCTGTCGGCGGATGGCAGCAAGGTCGGCTTCCTGTACCGGGGCGGCGACTTGGGCGCGGGCGACGCTAACGGCAACAATGACCTCTTCGTCAAGGACCTGGCCACCGGCGCGGTGACCATGGTCAACACCAGCAGTAGCGGCGTGGCAGGGAATTCCTACAGCGGCGACCTGGTCAGCTTCTCGCCGGACATGCAGCGCGTGCTGTTCCAGAGCAGCGCCAGCAATCTGGTAGCGGGCGATACCAAT
>CAZPZK010000218.1:0-5612 GCA_964591095.1 uncultured Moraxellaceae bacterium
ATTTCTAACCATTTGAGGGATTAGCATGAATACCCTGAAAAAAAGCTTGAGTCTTGCCGTGTTGGGCTTGTCGTTGGGCGGTTGCTATTTCGACGACAATCCGGAAACCCCGATCATTTCCCCCGCCGAACCGCATATCGCCCTGTTTGGCGTCGGCGGCGACTCCTTTGCCGGTGAAGGCTTCCTGGTGGTGGGCCTGGACACCGCGGGCGGCATGCTGCGCCTGCCGGTCGGCGTGACGCCGGTCGACTCCACCTTCCCCTTTATCTAGATCGCCAACTCCGGCGAGGGCACCATCTCCAAGATTGATGTCAAGACCGGCAAGGAGTTGGGCCGCTACCGCACCGGCCCCAGCAACATCAACGGCAACCCGTCGCGCACTACCGTCGACCAGGACGGCAATGTCTGGGTCGGCAACCGCAATGACAACACCATCACCAAGGTGGGTCTGAATGAGTTCGGCCAATGCGTCGACAAGAACGGCAATGGCAAGATCGACACCTCCACGCCCAAGGCGGCGGTCGGCGATACGCCGTATGATCCCGATGTCAAGGCCTGGACCGGGACGCTGGGCGATGAGCTGGGCGTCCAGAATGCCGAGGACGAATGCATCCTGCGGCACGTTGAGCTGAAAGCGGAAGGCGTCACCCAACCCTCCGATATCCGGACGGTGGCGATTGATCCCGACAACAATGTCTTTGTCGGCGGCAACGGCACCCGCTCCATCTTCAAGGTCAACGGCGCCACCGGCGCCATCATCAAGGCGGTCGAGCCCGCCGCCGACGTGGCCCAGAGCCTGTATGGCGGCGTGGTGGACAAGGACGGCAACCTGTGGAGCATGAGCAGCGGCTCCGGCAAGGTGCAGAAGACCAGCCCCGACCTGACGCAGACCCAGTTGATCGACATCGGTCACGGCGGCTACGGTATCGCCATCGACAAGTTTGGCAAGATCTGGACCACCGAATACGGCACCCGCTTCTCCGCCTTTGACCCGGCGGACCCGGCGGGCACGCTGAAGGTGTTCAACCAGCAGGACCACAATGGCGCGCAGGGGATCGCCTCCGACGACAACGGTGACATCTTCATCGCCGGCTCGTTGGGCGGCAGCTCCGTTGGCCATTACAAACAGACCTTTGGCGAGGGCGGCGCCTTCACCGGCGTCAGCTTTGTCGCCAACTACACGGTGGGCAGCGGCCCGACCGGCGTCGCCGTCGATGGCGCTGGTCGCGTCTGGGCCACGAACTACTACAGCAGCACCATCTCGCGCATCACGTTGGCGGCCAACCCGGCCGAGGCCGTGGTCGACACCTTCCCGGTAGGCAATTCACCCTACAACTACAGCGACATGACCGGGCGCGTCGTGCGCACCATCACCAACCTGCAGGGCACCTGGGAAGCCACCTTCAACGGCGGCAAGGATGATTTCCCGTGGCAACGCATCCTGTGGAAGCTGAAGCAAGCCCTGCCCGACGGCACCACGGTCACCGCCTACATCAAGACCGCCAATACGGAAGTGGAATTGGGCAGCCTGCCCTATACCGAAGTCCTGAACGACACGCCGCTGGCCGATGTCAAAGGACGGTTCCTGAAGCTGAAGGTGCGTCTGACCTCCGAAAGCAACGACAAGACGCCGGAAATCTCGGAGTTGATCCTGCGCTAAGCGGAATCGCCGTCGGCGGAGCCGGGCCGGACGCCCGCCCGCCGGCGCGCCGCCCGACCCTGCAGCAATCGCAGGGTCTCGGCAAACAGCGGCGCGTCATCGGTAAACAATTGCTCGCGGTAACGTTCCGCCACCAGCCAGCGCGTCATGCGCCGGTTGCGGTCCAGATCAATCATGCGGAAAGCCTCCTGCGGAAATAACGGCAAGGGCCGGAAATCGCGGATCACCGGCGATTGCGCCGGCGCCTCGGTATCGCCGCGCACCAAAGCCCGCAAGGCGCGGGACAGGTCGATCCCCGCCCGCTCCGCATAAATGAAGGTCGGCGTCGGCCGCGCATGCTGCTCCAGCAGCACGATGCGCCCATCCGGCTGTTCCATGAAGTCAATGCCGCCCAGCCCGTTGAATCCGGAAACCTCCCCCAGCTTATCCAGCACCGCCCGCAGGCCGGGCCGCTCCACCAACCGGATGATGCACGCCGGGGAAAACGGCGTCGGCCAGCATTGCACCTTGAGGAAGGCAAACCAGCTTTTCAGCCGTCCCCGCACCCAGACCGCGCTGACGCCGCCCACCCGTCCCTGGATGAAGGCTTGCAGCAGCACGGCTTCGCTCGCGGGAATGGTAGCCAGTTGCTGTTGCAACGTAGCGGCATCCGGGACCGCCTGCACCGCCAGCCCGGCAAAACCGGCGGTGCGCTTGAGGATGCAGGGAAAGCCCAGCTTGCCGGCCTGCTCGCGCAGGAGGTCGCGGTCGGCGGCGATCGCAAACGGCGGCACCGGCAGGCCGTGACGATGGCAGACGACCGGGAAGGTCCGCTTGGACAGCAGGAAGGCAAGAGAATCCGGCGCGGCGGGCAACAGCGGCGCCAGCCACGGCTCGTGGCGGTGCGGGTTCAGCACATAGAGCAGGTTGTCATCGCAGACCAGGCCAAAGCGGAAATCGCCGCCATGACGCCCCATGAAATCGCGCAGCGCCGCCAGGAAGTGCGCCGGGTCCTCCGGCATGTTGACCACATCATCGGCATAACCGGAACGGGAAATCAGGAATCGGGCGGGCGCAGCGACCACCACCCGGAAACCGGCGCGGGAAAAAACCGCCGGCAACCGGCTGAGGCCGGTCCAGTTGCTGAGGCTGACCAGCAGCACCCGTTCGCGAGCGTCCGTCATGCCCTTATGCCGTGACCAGCACCACCTTGCCGGTGGCCTTGCGCTGCATCAGGTCGTTCAGCGCCTGCGCCGCCTGCTCCAGCGGATATTCGGCGGAAATGTGCGGTTTCAGGCGGCCCTGCATCAGCCAGCCGAACAGCTGCATCATGTTGGCCATATTGTCCTTGGGCTGGCGGCGCGCGAAGTCGCCCCAGAACACGCCCAGCACCGCGCAGCCTTTCAATAGCGGCAGGTTGAGGGGAATCTTCGGGATGTCGCCGGCGGCAAAGCCGACCACCAGGTAGCGGCCGCACCAGGCCATGCTGCGCAGCGCCGGTTCGGCATAATCGCCGCCGACGGCGTCATAGACGACATCGACACCGTGGCCGCCGGTCAGCGCCTTGACCTTTTCCCGCCAGTCCGGCTCGCTGTAATTCACCAGTTCGTCCGCGCCGGACTGGCGGCAGACTTCCAGCTTTTCCGCCGTCGAGGCGGCGGCGATAACGCGCGCGCCCATCACCTTGCCCAGTTGCACCGCCGCCAGCCCGACACCGCCGGACGCACCGAGCACCAGCAGGGTTTCCCCTTCCTTCAGCTGCGCGCGGTCCTTCAGGGCATGGTAGGAGGTGCCATAGGCGTAGGCGAAGGTGGCGGCGACCTTGGATTCGAACATCGGCGGCACCGGGAATACCTTGGCGGCCTCGGTCAACACTTCCTCGGCGAAGCCGCCCCAGCCGGTCAGCGCGATAACGGTATCGCCCGGCTTGAGATGGCTGACGCCCTCGCCCACCGCCTTCACCACCCCGGCGATCTCGCCGCCGGGTGAAAAGGGCAGATCCGGCTTGAACTGGTACTTGTTCTGGATGATCAGCGTATCGGGAAAATTGACGCCGCAAGCCTTGACGGTGATCACCACCTGCTTCGGCCCCGGTTCGGGCGACGGCACGTCTTCCAGCACCAGCGTGTCCGGCAATCCGTGTTGTTTGCAAAGTACGGCTTTCATGACGGTTTTCCTCAGGGTGGACGGGGACGGGTTCAGACCCCGATATCTTCCGGCGGGCGCTTCAGTCGGCTTTCCGCCATCCGCACCAGCTGACCGGCGGCAATCATCGCCGCCACGAACACCAGCGCCTTCGGCAGGCCGCTGGCGGCAATCACCAGGCCGGGGCCGGGGCAAATGCCCGACAAACCCCAACCGATGCCAAACAGGGCGCTGCCGCCCAGCAGGCGGGCGTCCGGACGACGGCGCGCCGGCAAGTGCAGCGGCGCGCCGATCAGGGTCTTCCCGCGACGGCGGGCCAGCGCATAGGCCGGGGCCGCCACCAGCACGGCGCTGCCCATCACCAGCATCAGCGCCGGATTCCAGTCCCCGGCGATATCGAGGAAGGCCAGCACCTTCGCCGGATCGGTCATGCCGGAAAGGATCAGGCCAAAGCCGAACAACAGGCCGGACAGGAAGGCGAACAGGGTCTTCATGCCGCACCCCCGTGCCGAACCAGCCACACCGTCAGCATGCCCATCGCCATGAAGGTCAGCGTGGCGACCAGCGAGCGCGGCGACAGGTTGGCGATGCCGCAAACGCCGTGACCGCTGGTGCAACCGGAACCGATACGCGTCCCGGCCCCGACCAGCGCTCCCGCCACGGCGTACAACGTCCAGTCGCCTTCCATCGTCACGGGCGCGCGCGACACGATCAGCCATGCCGCCGGTAACACCAGCCCGGCGACAAAGGCCGTGCGCCACGCGCGCTCACCGATGACGCCGCTGGATACCAGCCCGAAAATACCGCTGATCCCGGCCACGCGGCCGTTCACCAGGACCAGCAGCGCCGCCGCCAATCCGATCAAGACGCCGCCCGCGATCTGGGGCGTCACATCCGCCAAGGTCATGCTGGAATTCCCGCCAAAAATGCAAACGGCGAGTTTAGCCCAGTTGCGCCAGAAAATCCGTGATTGCCGCTGTCACCGCGCCGGGCGTTTCCACCGTCGAGGTATGGCCCGCGCCGGGAATGACCACCAGGCGGCTGCCGGGAATGGCGTTGAACATCCGTTGCGACTTGGCGGGCACGGTCGCGGCATCCTCGTCGCCGACAATGATCAGCGTCGGCGTGGTGATGCAGTGCAGGTATTCGTAAACGCCTTCTCGGGTGAAGACGCCCTGAATGGCGGGCACGATGCGCCGCCGGTCGTTTTCCAGCAGGCGGCGGCGCATTTCCTCGCGCTCGGCGCGGCGGAAGGCATCCTTCAGGAAGGTCTTGCCGAACATCACCTTCATCACCGACGGCGCCACCGCCCGCACCCCGGCGACCCGCGTGACCGCCGTCAGCGCGCTGTACTTGGGACGCTTCGCCAGCGGCTCGGGGTCCGCCGAGGTTTCCAGCAGTGTCAGCGACTTCAGCCACTCGCGGTGGCGGATCGCCAGGCGCATGCCGACAAAACCGCCCATCGACAACCCGACATAATGCACCGGCCCGCCCGCCACCTCGCGGATCAGCGCCAGCGCGTCCTCGGTCAGGGTGTCCATGTCGTAGCCGTCGGGCGGCGCCGAACTTTTCCCCTGCCCCCGCCAGTCAATGGTGATGCAGCGGTAGCGGTTGGCCAGCACGGCAATCTGCGCCTCGAACATGCGGCCGCTCCACAGCAGGCCGTGACCGAAAACGATGGTTTCCGGGCCGTTGCCGGTGATCTCGATATGGAGATCGACACCGTTGAGGCGCATCAGGGGCATGGCGGTTCTCCGTCTTTTTATGGTCCCCCGTAGGTCTGGCTTCAGCCCGACAATCACCCTTCGATCGGAGAGCGTTGTCGGGC
>CAZPZK010000219.1:0-5568 GCA_964591095.1 uncultured Moraxellaceae bacterium
GCAGCGCGTGCTGTTCCAGAGCAGCGCCAGCAATCTGGTAGCGGGCGATACCAATGGCCGCGATGACCTCTTTATCAAGAATCTGGCTACCGGCGAGACGACCCTGGTCAGCACCAGCGTGACCGGAGTCCAGGGCAACAATCACAGTTTTGGCGGCACTTTCTCGGCCGATGGCGGCAAGATCCTCTTTGCCAGCGCCTCCACCAATCTCGTATCCCGGGATACGCAGGGGCAATCCAGCCTGTTTGTAAAGGACCTGCTGACCGGGGACGTGATGCTGGTCAGCACCAATGCCGCCGGTGAGTTGGCCAACGGCACTTCCTGGAGCGCCAATTTTTCCCCGGACGGCACCCAGGTCCTGTTTACCAGCCTGGCCAGCAATCTGGTGGCGGGCGACACCAACGGCCGTCCGGATATTTTCCTCAAGGATCTGCGCACCGGTGCGGTGACGCTGCTGAGTCCGGGCTTGTCAGGCGCCGCCGCCAATGGCGAAAGCGGCAATGCGCTGTTTTCCCCGGACGGCTCTGCCGTGGTTTTCTACAGCGATGCCTCCAATCTGGTGAACGGCGATACCAACGCGGCCTACGACCTGTTTGTGACCCGGATGCCGACCCAGGGCGGCATCGACACCGTGCAGTCCAGCATCAGCTATACGCTTGGCGCCAATGTCGAATGCCTGGTGCTGACCGGAACCTCCGCCCTCAACGGCACCGGCAACGAACTCGACAACACGCTGACCGGCAACAGCGGCGCCAATATCCTCAACGGCGGCGCGGGCGCGGACATGCTGAGCGGCGGCCTCGGCAATGACACCTATGTGGTCGACCACAGCGGTGACGTGGTGAACGAGGGCCTGGCCGCCGGTACGGACACCGTCAAGTCCGGCGTCAGCTTCACCTTGGGTTCCAACCTCGAGAACCTGACCCTCACCGGGAGCGCCGCGATCAATGCCACCGGCAATGAGCTGGCCAATGTGCTGACCGGCAACAGCGGCAACAACCGCTTGGCCGGTCTGGCGGGCAATGACACGCTGGATGGCGGAACCGGCGTCGACACGCTGCTGGGCGGCGCGGGCAACGACATATATGTGGTGGACAGCCTGACTGACCTGATCACCGAGGTCAGCGGTGAAGGCACCGACACCGTCAAGTCCTCGGTCACCTACAGCCTCAGCCTCGCCGCCTATGTCGAAAACCTGACGTTGACCGGTACGGCCGCGATCAACGGCACCGGCACCGCCGCCAACAATTACCTGACCGGGAATGCCGCCAACAACACGCTCAGCGGCCTCGGCGGCAACGACACCCTCAATGGCGGCGCGGGCGTTGACACCCTGATCGGCGGGCTGGGCAACGATGTCTATATTGTCGACAGCACCACCGATCTCATCACCGAGCTGGCGGGAGAAGGCACGGATCAGGTCCAGTCTTCGGTGAGCTTCAACCTGTCGGCGCTGTCGCAGGTGGAAAACCTGCTGTTGACCGGCGCCGCCGCCATTGATGGCGTCGGCAACGCGCTCAACAACAGCCTCACCGGCAATAGCGGCAGCAACCGCCTCGACGGGGGCGCCGGAATCGATACTCTGGCCGGCGGTCTGGGCGATGACACCTATGTGGTCGACAGCCTGACCGACAGCCTGACCGAAAGCGCCGGCGCCGGCATCGACACCGTCCAGTCCGCCGTCAGTTATACCCTGGGGGCCAATCTGGAAAATCTGGTGCTGACCGGCAGCGGCCATACGCGCGGCGCCGGCAATGCGCTGGATAACCGAATCACCGGCAATGACGGCGGCAACACCCTCACCGGTGGCGCCGGAACCGATACCCTGGTTGGCGGCCTGGGTGACGATGTCTATCTGCTGAAGGATGCCGCCGATGCCGCGGACATCCTGGTGGAGGGCGTGGACGGCGGATATGACTGGATCATGGCCAATACCAGCGTCACGCTGGCGGCGGATGCCAATATTGAAGGCGTGGCGCTGGAAGAGGACAGCCAGTTGTTCAACCAGAATTTTGACCTCACCGGCAACGACCAGAACAACGAGCTGCTGGGGAACTGGGGAGACAACATCATCCGCGGCGGCGGCGGTAATGACCGCCTCAACGGCGTGCAGGGCAATGACACCCTGATCGGGGGCCTGGGCGATGATCTCTACCGGGTCAGCGCCAACTATCCGGGACAGGTCGTGACCCTGGTGGAGCAGGCTAACGAAGGTTATGACCGGGTGGAAACCGATGTCAACTGGGTGCTGTCGGCCCACATCGAGGCGCTGCGGGTGATCTCGACATTCAATTACAGCACCCAGAGCTACATGGGCGTGACCGCCACCGGCAACGAACTCGCCAACGAGATCAGCGGCGGCCAGGGGGATGATGTCTTCAACGGGCTGGCGGGCAGCGATACGCTGGTCGATTTCCTCGGCGGCAATGATACCTACTGGCTGGCGCGCGGTTCGGCGATGGATTGGGTGCGGGACACGCTGGGCACGGCGGATGTCGCCCGCTTCGGCGCCGATATCGCTCATGACCAGCTGTGGTTCAGCCGCCAGGGCAATGACCTGGTGGTCTCGGTCATCGGCACGGCGGATGGCTTGACCGTCAGCGACTGGTACCTCAGTGTCGGCAACGGCAACAACCAGGTGCTGGAAACCCTGGTGGCGGGTGATGGCTACCGCCTGGCCGCCGCCGGGGTGGATGCGCTGGTGAGCGCCATGTCGGCGCTGACACCGCCGGCCGCCGGTCAGACCACGCTATCAGCCGCGCAACACCAGCAACTGGACGGTCTGCTCGGGTCGGTCTGGTTGACCTGAAAATTAGGGCGGGGGCCGGCGGCCCCCGCCCCGGTCAGGATTTCCCGGCATCCGCCTCCAGGCGCGAGGCCAGCACCTTGTCAATGCGGGTGCCGTCCATATCCACGATTTCAAACATCCATCCGCCCCATTCCACGCGGTCGGCGGTGCGCGGCATGCGACCCAAAAGCATCATGATCAGGCCGCTGAGGGTATTGTAGAGCCCGCGGTCTTCTTCAGGCAGCACGCGGATGCCCAGCCGGTCCTTCAACTCCACCGCCGGAATCATGCCGTCCAGCAGCCAGGAGCCATCCGGGCGCGCAATGGCCCAGGATTCCTCGCTGGAGTCCTGGGTGAATTCGCCGGTAATCGCTTCCAGCAGGTCATGCACGGTCACCAGGCCCTGCACGTCGCCGTATTCATTGATCACCAGCGTCAGCCGGGTGTTGGTGGTGCGGAAGGTTTCCAGCAGTTCCAGCGCGGTCAGGCTTTCCGGCACGAACACGGTTTTTTCCATGAACGAGGACAGCTGGAAGCGGTCGCGGTGCAGGGCGTGCAGCAGTACCTGCTTGGCGGTGACGACGCCGATGATGTTGCCCAGTCCGCCTTCGCACACCGGAAAGCGCGAGTAGGAGGTGTTGGTGACTTTATCGAGGATGACGTCCAGCGGGTCGTGGATGCTGAGGCTGATGATGTCCACGCGCGGCACCATCACCGAGGCTATGTTGCGGTCATCCAGCCGGAAGACGTTGCGCAGCATCTGGTGTTCTTGTTGTTCGATCAGACCGGACTCCGTGCCCTCGGCCAGCACCGCGTGAATTTCTTCCTGGGTAACGCCGGAGTCCGCTGCCTGACGCGCGCCCAGCAAGCGCAGGATCAGATGGGTGGAGGCGGACAGGAACCAGACAAAAGGGCCGGTCAGGCGTGACAGCCAGCTCATGGGCAGCGACACCAGCCGGGCAATGCCTTCCGGGTTCATTTGTCCCAGACGCTTGGGCACCAGTTCACCCAGCACAATGGAAAAATAGGTTATGGTGATCACGACCAATGCCGTGGCGGTCAGGTGGCTGGCTTCGTCCGCCAGTCCGATGCCTTGCATCCAGGCAGCCAGCGGAGCTTCCAGCGCCGATTGGCCGACGATGCCGTTCAGGACGCCAATTGACGTGATGCCGATTTGCACGGTGGACATGAAGCGGGTGGGGTCGCTGCCCAGCCGTATGGCGCGGGCGGCGGAACTATCGCCTTCCTCGGCCAGTTTTTGCAGCCGCGCCTTGCGGGCGGTAACCAGCGCGATTTCGGACATCGCAAACAGACCGTTCAACACGATCAGGAACAGCAGCAGGGTGATTTCCATGACACCGGCAGGCAAAAAAGACAGGCGGCCAGCTTACCACAGGCCGCCATGGGAGCGGATTCCGCTTATTTTTTCATCCCTGCCTTCAGCAACAGGTCGCCCAGCGTGCCTCCCTTGACCGGCGCCGACCCCTGGATCTTGTTTGCCGGGGCCTTGTTGTGGCCGGAGCCGCTGCGTCCCTGACCCTGGCCGCGCGCTTCCGGCTTGCCACCCGCGCCCGCCGGTGCGGGCTTGTCGTTCAGGCGGCGGGAGAGGGCGATGCGCTTGCGCGCCACGTCCACTTCCAGCACCTTCACCTTGACGATATCCCCGGCCTTTACCACGGCGTGCGGGTCCTTGACGAAGGTGTCGGCCAACATCGAGATGTGCACCAGGCCGTCCTGATGCACGCCGATATCGACAAAGGCGCCAAAGTTGGTGACGTTGGTGACCACGCCTTCAAGGACCATGCCTTCCTTCAGGTCCTTGATCTCGGTGACTCCGTCCAGGAACTGCGGCGCGACAAAGGCCGGGCGCGGGTCGCGGCCCGGTTTTTCCAGTTCGGCGAGAATATCCTGCACCGTTGGCAGGCCAAAGCGCTCGTCGGTGAACTCCGCCGGTTTGACGCCGCGCAGCTTCTCGCTGTTACCCATCAGCTCCTTCAGGCTCAGGGCCTTGGCGCGCAGGATCTTTTCCACTACCGGATAGGCTTCCGGGTGCACACCGGAGGCATCCAGCGGGTTATCGCCGTTCGGCACGCGCAGGAAACCCGCCGCCTGTTCGAAAGTCTTGGCTCCCAGGCGCGGCACCTTCTTCAGGTCGTCACGGCTGCGGAACGCGCCGTTTTCGTTGCGGAAGTTCACCAGATTCTGGGCGATGGTCTTGTTCAGACCGGCGATATGAGTCAGCAGCGCCACCGAGGCGGTATTGGCGTCGACGCCCACCGCGTTCACGCAGTCTTCCACCACGCCTTCCAGCGCCCGCACCAGTTGCGCTTGATTGACATCATGCTGGTACTGGCCGACGCCGATCGCCTTCGGCTCGATCTTCACCAGCTCCGCCAGCGGATCCTGCAGGCGGCGGGCGATCGACACCGCACCGCGATAGGACACGTCCAGATCGGGGAACTCCTCCGCCGCCAGCGCCGAGGCCGAATACACCGAAGCCCCGGCCTCGCTGACCACGATCTTGGTCATGTTCAGCTCGGGATGCTTCTTGAGCAGTTCCCCGGCCAGCTTGTCGGTCTCGCGCGAGGCGGTGCCGTTGCCGATGGCGATCAGCTCGACGTTGTGCGCGGCGCACAGCTTGGCCAGCGTCGCCAGCGCGCCGTTCCAGTCCTTACGCGGTTCGTGCGGGAAGATGGCGGTATGCGCCACCAGCTTGCCGGTGTGGTCGACCACCGCCACCTTGACGCCGGTGCGCAGGCCGGGGTCCAGGCCCAGCGTGG
>CAZPZK010000220.1:0-5565 GCA_964591095.1 uncultured Moraxellaceae bacterium
TGCGTGGCGCACAGATGGCGACGCAATCCATCGCCTTGCCGATCTCATCCAGCACCCAGGCGGTCCGGGCGCCCTGTTGCCAGTAGCGCACGCGCATGCCGGGATAGGCATGCCCAAGCAGGGCCTCCACCCGCTGCTTCAGGGGCGGCGTCAGCCACAGCACCCGGGCTTCCGGCGACCGCAGGTGCCGGGCCACGTAATCCTGCGCGGAAGGCTCGGCGGCAACCGCCTTGAGGCCCGCCAACACCAGGCAGGCCGACAGCAACAGCATTCTCATGGATGGTAAACCGTAGCTAACAACCGGAAAGCGGGCGAGTATACACCCGCGCGCCGCCAAACCAGACCCGGCAGACGACCGGGCTTATCTGGCATCAGAACGAAAAGCCGATCCCCAGATTGAAGCCATCCTGATCCGGATTGGCGGGATTGGGATCCTCCCGGTGTTGCAAGTCCGCCTTGACCACGGCGCGTTCATGCAGCCACCAGTTGACACCCACCGAGCTCTCTTGCCACTCCGAAGCCGTGTTGTCGCCGGCTTCGTTATCCCAGACACTGTAGCGGGCGAAGATTCCCAGTTCCGGCAGCACCTTCCAGGAGGGCTCCACGTACCAGCCCGCCTGCTCGCCGCGCTTGCGGTCAGCCGCCGCCATCGCTTCTTCCGCGAGATCCCAACGCGCATACAGGGCGCGCAGGCCGAAGGCGCCACGATTCAGCGCGACATGGGCTTCCAGCAATTGCGCATCCATGTCCTGTCCCGCCACCTTGGGCGCGCCCTGCGCCATGTCGGCTTGACGATGCCAGGTCACGCCCAGCTCCGTTCCCGGCAAACCGCTGTACTTGAGCCGCGCGGTATAGGCGAAATCACTGCCATCCGCCTTGGAACCGCGCTGGCGGCCATCCTTGATCTTGCCCTCGGCATTCTTCAAACCGCTGGAAATCATGGCGTCATAACCCAGGCCGGGTAGGATCTCGCCGGATGCCAGCAAACCGGTTTCGAACCAGGTGCCCGGAACGATCTCCCGCTCGACAGGCGCCCGGAACACGCCATAAAAGGTATCCGGCTCATGGGTTTCATTCAGGATGCCGACCGGCACCAGCAGTTGACCCGCCGAGGCGCGGTGCTTGTCGGCATAACGGTATTCCAGGAACATCTGCTCCACCGCCACATAACCCGACGAAGTGGACGCCGCGCCGCACTTCAATTCGCCGGCATCCACCACGCCAACGGTGCCGGTGGTGGTGGAGTCGGTAAAGGTACAGGTCGCATCGGTATCCTTGACATAACCGTGCTCGATTTCCAGCTCGCTGGCGAAGCGCACCCTGTCACTGAACTGATGGCCGACAAACAGCACCAGCCGGTAGGCATCCAGCTCATCCTTGCTGCCGTCGATATGCTTGAAGTACGCCTCGCCGTAACCGCCCAGCGTCGTCCGGCCCAGCGCGGAAGCCCGAGGGGACTCCTGTTTTTCCACCACCGCCGCCAGCGCATCCAGTTGCTGTTGCTGCGCGGCCAATTGCCGCTTCAGCGCCTCGATGTCGGCATCCGCCGACCAGGACAGGGACGAATACAAAGCCAGTGACAGCAGGCCCAGGGAATGCGAAGTCTTGCGCAACATGAAACACCTTCAGCCGTAGAAATGAACGACCGCGATTATATCGCTATTGTGACTATTAATGCTAATCGTTCTTATTTATCTTTATGCGGGGCCGCCCTCGCCATTCGGAGGGGGCGGCCGACGAAAGCCTTTGTTTGCGCAAGGGTTGTCAGCGGGGAGCGCGGTGCGGCAATCACGGCTTCTTGTCAGAATCTGAGCGATGCGCCCTTTACTTTTGCCAAAATGCAGGTAGTCTCTCCATCATAGAGTACTACCGTTCTGTAATTGTCACGCAGAGTTCGGTTACAATGCATCAGAGAAATAAGCCGATACGGCGAGAACAAAAAACGTATCCAGCAATAAACACGGATTCCTGGGGTCAAACATGCGCGTTCCGGACTTTCTTGCCCGTCCAAAACTTCTGATTTCCGCGATGGTTGCCTTCTGGCTCACCGGCCTGGCGCATGGTGAGACCGCCGGACGGGTCAATTTCGTCACGGGCGAAGCCGTGGCCGTCAAGCCGGACAATACTCGCCGCATCCTGACGCGCGGCGATCTGGTCAACAGCGGCGAGCGCCTCGAAACCGGCGACAAGGCCCGCATCCAGATCCGCTTTACCGACGGCAGCTTCATCGCGCTGCAGCCCAACACCACATTCAGCCTCGATACCTATAGCTACCAGAAGGACAAGCCCGAGCAATCCTCGCTGGTCTTCAACTTCCTGCGCGGCAGCATGCGCACCATCAGCGGCGCCATCGGCAAGGTCAATCGCGCCAGCTACCAGATCAAGACCCCCACGGCCACCATCGGCATCCGGGGCACGGATTATGCGGGCATCGTCAGCGGTGACCAACTGCTGCTGAATGTGCTGGGCGGCATCGTCAACCTCAGCAACAGCCTGGGCAATGCCGACGTCAAGACCGGCCAGACCTTTGTCGTCAAGCTGGGGACCGCGCCGGCGCTGTTCAATGGTCCTTTCCCCGGCACGCTGGACGCCATAGAACCCGATGTCACCGGCGCCGCAACCGCTGCGGCGGGTGGAGCCGTGACCGCCGCAGCTGCTGTCATGGAACTGCCGGAACGTCCGCGACTGGAAAATTACGAGAACTACAACCAGTTCCTGCAAGCCATGTACGCCTTCAAGAAGGCGGAAGCCGCGCGCAACCAGGCCTTGCAGCCCGCTCCGTCCGCCGCACCGACGCTGGACCTGGAAAAACTGAAGGAAATGGGTCCGGTGGAAGCGGATCTGGAAACCGAGACCATCGAATCGACCGCCACCCCTTCTCTGGTGACCGAGGGCCCCGAGACCATTGAGGCCGCCGTCGCCAAGGCCCAGCAACTCCATCTGCCCCACTATTCACCGGGCGAGAACTACCACCGCTCCACCTTCCGCAGCTTCCCCCTGCAACCGGTGGAACAGCCTACCCTCGAAACCGCTTCAATTGACGGCTCGTTCCGGTTGGGCGTCACCTCCACGCAATTGATGCTGGGACAAATGGGGCATACGGAAGATCAGGGCAACACCAGCAGCATGCAGTTGCAGGCCAGACCCGATCTCGCCAACAAGCAGATGACCTTGCTTATCGAGCGCGGCGACCATGTCCTGACCTGGTTCGGCAATGTCGTCCAGATACACGGACTCGACGACCTCGAAATCACCTGGATTATCCGCAAGTAAGCCATTACACGGCAGTCCCGGATGGTTGACTGCCATGCATCGGCATCGCCTCACGCCTGCGTCAGGGACCGCAGTATGTCCTGCAAGGCGGCAACCGGGTCAGCCGCCTGCGTCACCGGCCGGCCGATCACCAGATAGTCCACCCCCGCCTCCATTGCCATGGCCGGCGTCATGATGCGTTTCTGGTCGTCGCTGGCGACGCCCGCGGGACGGATACCGGGCGTTACCAGTGCAAACGGACGGGCATGACGGGAGCGCAGGACCGGCGCTTCCTGGGCGGAGCAGACTACACCATGCAGACCGCAATCCGCCGTCAGCGCCGCCAGGCGCCTGACCTGATCCAGCGGCTCGATATCCAGCCCGACCTCCGCCAGATCACTCCGTTCCGAACTGGTCAATACCGTGACAGCGATCAACAGGGTCGAATACCCGCCCTGCTCCAGTCGCTCGCGGGACGCCGTCATCATGCGGCGTCCACCGCTGGCATGGACATTCACCATCCAGACTCCCAAGTCCGCCGCGGCGTGAACCGCAGAGGCCACGGTATTGGGAATATCATGGAACTTCAGATCAAGAAAGATCTCAAAACCGCGCTGCTGCAGCTCCCGCACGACAGCCGGCCCCTCGCGCGTAAACAGCTCCTTACCCACCTTAAGGCGACACAAGGACGGATCGATGCGATCCGCCAGCGCCAACGCGGGCGTCAGGGAGGGATAATCAAGGGCAACAATGACTGGGGAAGAAACTGGATTCATGGCGGGAGGTCACGGTGGAAGTTGGCGGCATTGTCATGCAAGACCGGCCAAAGCGCAACGCCCGGCGCTCAGGAGGGGCGGTTCTGCTGCTGACGCAGCAACTCCAACTCCCGGCGGGAGCGGCGGATCTGGAAATGCATCGGCAGGACACGAAAAACAGCCAGACCAGCCAGCAGTCCGGACAGCGCACCAGCCACAAAACTCAGCAGGGTAATGATACCGACACTGGCATTTTCAAATTCGACCAACAACAGGTTGAGGGTCACAGTATGTTGATGGTTAGCGACCACAACCCAGATGCCGAACAGGAAAACCACCAGCAACACCAGCGCCAGAAGGATCTTGCGGACGCCCTGCAGGGTCACGAGGCATCATCCGCATAGTTGACGCGATCCTTCAGTTCCTTGCCCGGCTTGAAATGCGGGACATACTTGGGACCGACTTCCACGGTTTCTCCCGTCTTGGGATTGCGACCGGTGCGCGGAGGACGATAATGCAGGCTGAAGCTGCCGAACCCCCGAATTTCCACCCGCTCCCCCTGAGCCAGGGTTTCGACCATCTGTTCAACCAGCGCCTTGACGGCGAGTTCAACATCCTTTTCGGTCAGTAATTGCTGCCGGGCGGCGATACGGTTGATCAGGGCGGACTTGGTCAGGGCCATGAGATGACTCCTCATAATCTATGTTCCTGATTTAGCATAAAAAAACGGGAGAGGCAAAGCCTTCTCCCGTCTTTTTTCAACTGAAGCGGTCGCTTACTTCATTTGCGCCTTGATCAGGTCGCCAATGGTGCGCGGACCCGGAGCCGAGGTATCAGCCGGCGCATTGCGCAGGTTGCTGATGGCTTCGCGCTCTTCGGCTTCATCCTTGGCCTTGATCGACAGGCTGATGACGCGGGACTTGCGGTCAACACCGATGATCTTGGCTTCCACTTCCTGGCCCACGGTCAGATGCTTGGATGCATCTTCCACGCGGTCACGGATGATTTCGGAGGCCTTCAGAGTGGCTTCAACGCCATCCGCCAGTTCAACGACGGCGCCCTTGGCATCAACGGACTTGATCACGCCCTTGACGATGGCGCCCTTTTCATTGGCGGTCGTGAAGTCGCTGAACGGGTCCTTCTGCAGTTGCTTGATGCCCAGGGAGATACGGTTGCCTTCGGCATCCACGGCCAGGATGACGGCCTCGACCAGATCGCCCTTGCGGAACTTGCGGATCGCCTCTTCACCCGGCTCGTTCCAGGCGATATCGGACAGGTGAACCAGACCATCGATGCCGCCGGGCAGGCCAATGAAGATACCGAAATCGGTGATCGACTTGATGTTGCCGGAAACGCGCTGGCCCTTCTCGTGGTTCTTCGCGAACTCTTCCCAGGGATTGGCCTTGCACTGCTTGATGCCCAGGGAAATACGGCGACGCTCTTCGTCGACTTCCAGCACCATGACATCCACTTCGTCGCCGATCTGGACAACCTTGGACGGGTGGATGTTCTTGTTGGTGTGATCCATCTCGGACACGTGCACCAGACCTTCCACGCC
>CAZPZK010000221.1:0-5554 GCA_964591095.1 uncultured Moraxellaceae bacterium
CCCTTGTTCTGAACCTCGGATCCATGGAAGGCGATGCCGGCAGCCCGGAGTCCGTCCTCGGCGCGTTGCAGCACGGCCTGATCCACCTTGACACCGGCATTGGCGCCCGACACTTGCAGCGCCGGTTCATCCGGGTACATGTTGGGCAGGGAATACAACACGCTGATAATGCCGATCAGCACAATAAGGACGTATTTCCAGGCGGGATATCGCATTTTCTAGGTTCTTTTTCAGTTCTGGCCAATATTCTTCAGGGTCCCGGCGGGCAGCGAGGCGATCACCGAACCCTTCTGGATGCGCAGGGTCACCTTATCTCCCAGGTCCACCACGGCATACTCGTCATCCACTTTCTGGATTCGTCCCAGCAAACCGCCGGCAAAAACAATTTCGTCTCCGGCCTTCAGGCTTCCCATCAGCGCCTTGTGCTCCTTGGCCCGCTTGGATTGGGGGCGCCACAACAGGAAATAGAACACCACCCAAAACAGGGCCAGCATAACCAGATTGGCCATTCCGGCATCAGGTCCGGCGGCGGCGGGAGCATTGGCATGGGCTTCGGCAATGAACAGGCTCATTGGGGAGGTCTCCTAAAGGGCGGGCACGGGCAGATTGCGACGGGCGTAAAAGTCGTGCACAAAGGCGTGCAATGTACCGGTTTCGATGGCGGTTCGCAAACCAGCCATCAAGCGCTGGTAGTAACGCAGGTTGTGGAGTGTACCGAGCATCGCTCCGAGCATCTCGCCGCATTTGTCTAAATGATGTAAATAGGCGCGTGAGAAGTTAAGGCACGCATAACAATCACAATGCGGATCAATCGGCTCCTGGTCCGTCTTGTACTGGGTGTTGCGTATGCGCACCACGCCATCGGTAACGAAATAGTGGCCATTACGGGCGTTACGGGTCGGCATCACGCAATCAAACATGTCAACACCGCGACGGACGGCCTCGACGATATCCTCGGGCTTGCCAACCCCCATCAGATACCTCGGCTTGTCAACGGGCAAGCGCTGCGGCACATGATCGAGCACCTTAATCATTTCCTCTTTCGGCTCACCTACCGAAAGTCCGCCGATGGCATAGCCGTCAAAGCCGATCTCCAGTAGCCCGGCCAGCGAAACATCGCGCAGGTTCTCGTACATTCCCCCCTGCACAATGCCGAATAGGGCATTGGGATTGCCTTCATGAGCCACCTTGCAGCGGGCAGCCCAGCGCAGGCTCAATTCCATCGAGTCGCGCGCCTGCTGCTCCGTGGCGGGATAGGGGGTGCACTCATCAAAGATCATGACTATGTCAGAATTCAGCGCGCGCTGGATCTGCATCGAGATTTCCGGCGTCAGAAAGACCTTGGCGCCTTCGATCGGCGACTGGAACCTGACACCCTCCTCGCTGATCTTGCGCAAGGCGCCCAGACTGAACACCTGGAAACCGCCGGAATCGGTCAGGACAGGCTTTTGCCAGTTGATAAAACCGTGCAACCCGCCAAACCGGCTCACGACGTCCGTGCCGGGGCGAAGCCAAAGGTGGAAGGTATTGCCGAGAATGATATCGGCGCCTATGTCGTCAATATCGCGAGGCAACATGCCCTTGACCGTGCCATAGGTTCCGACCGGCATAAAGGCCGGCGTCTGGACCTTGCCGTGTTGCAGGCTAAGCTCGCCTCGCCGGGCCAGACCATCGGTCGCCATCAGATTAAACTGCATCACTCACTCCGGGGCGTTCGACCAGCATCGCATCGCCATAACTGAAAAAACGGTAACGGTGACTCACCGCCTGCTCATAAGCCGCCATGACCCGGTCTCGCCCGGCAAAGGCGCTGACCAGCATCAGCAAGGTCGACTCTGGCAGGTGGAAGTTGGTAAAGAGGACATCCACCACCCGCCACGGGTAGCCGGGATAGATGAAGATCCGGGTATCCCCCTCCCACGATTGCAGCACGCCCTCATGCGCCTGTGCCGCAGACTCCAGGGCGCGCACGCTGGTGGTGCCAACCGCCACCACCCGCCCTCCCCGGGCGCGGGCCCGCCGAACGGCCTCGACCGTGTCGGCGGGGACACTCAGCCACTCCGCATGCATCTGGTGATCCCGGATATCGGCTGTCCGCACGGGCTGGAATGTACCAGCACCAACATGCAGGGTGACGTAGGCCAACTCACAGCCGCGCTGACGCAAGGCTTCAAGCAAAGCGTTATCAAAGTGCAAACCGGCCGTGGGCGCCGCCACCGAGTCGGTTTTTTCGGACTTGCTGTAAACCGTCTGGTAGCGCTCGCGATCCGACTCCTCGACACTCCGTCCCAGATAAGGAGGAAGCGGCATTTCACCGTGCGCCGCCAGCACCTCGCGAACCGGTCGAGAAAACCGGAGCTTGAACAGGTCATCCACGCGCCCCAGCATGTCCGCCTGGATAGCGCCGTCGGCAAACAGCAAGCGGGCGCCTGACTTTGGTGAGTTACTCGCGCGCAGGTGCACCAGCGCAGTCAACTCGTCGACGATACGCTCGACCAGCACCTCGACTTTGCCACCGGAGGATTTCTGCCCAAACAGGCGCGCCGCCAGCACGCGGGTGTCATTGAATACCAGCAAGTCACCCGGCTGGAGCAAGTCAGGCAATTGCCTGACCATCGCATGCCGTAATCCGTCCGCCGCCAAGTATAAGAGGCGGGCGGCGGAGCGCTCCGCCAAGGGGAACCGGGCAATCAGTTCATCGGGTAATTCGTAGGAAAAATCGGTCAGTTGCATGATTCATATCCAACAAGGGGCGGCATTATAGCAACTTTTCGCAAAAAGGCTTGACGCTGTGCGAAGCGCGAATATAATCAGCCTTCCTCGTGCCTGGGTGGCGGAACTGGTAGACGCAGTGGACTCAAAATCCACCGCCCGCGAGGGCGTGCCGGTTCGATTCCGGCTCCAGGCACCACGAGATATCAAAAGCCCCGACGGCACCGCCTCGGGGCTTTTTCTTTGCGCGCTCGCTGCCATAGCCCTCTCCGTCTTACGCCGCTATCATTACGCATCGTCAACCGGAGACCCTCACATGGCCATTCCCACCGTCATCGGCACGCCGCTCAGTGCCACCGCCACCAAAGTCATGTTCCTGGGCGCGGGCGAACTGGGCAAGGAAGTGATCATTTCCCTGCAACGGCTTGGGGTGGAGGTCATTGCCGTCGACCGCTACGCGCACGCTCCCGGTCATCAGGTCGCTCATCGCGCCCATGTCATCGACATGAGCGATCCGCTCGCACTGCAAGCCTTGATCAAGGCCGAAAAGCCGCATTTCGTGGTGCCGGAAATCGAAGCCATCGCCACGGCCGTCCTTGTGGACATTGAGCGGGAAGGGATCGCCGAGGTCATACCCACCGCGCGGGCCGTCAACCTGACCATGAACCGCGAAGGCATCCGCCGTCTTGCCGCCGAGGAACTGGGCCTTCCCACCTCCCCTTACGCCTTCGCCGACAGTCTGGAATCGCTGCAGGTTGCCGCCGACCGCATTGGCTACCCCTGTTTCATCAAGCCCGTGATGTCTTCGTCCGGCAAGGGACAGTCCAAGGTGGACCACCGTGCGGGTATTCCCGCTGCCTGGGATTACGCCGCCAGCGGTGGACGCGTCAATCAGGGCAAGGTTATTGTTGAAGGCATGATCGACTTTGATTTCGAAATCACGCAACTGACGGTGCGCGCCGTTGGGGCTTCGGGTCAGGTGGAAACCTTTTTCTGCGACCCGATCGGCCATCGTCAGGTGGCGGGCGATTATGTGGAAAGCTGGCAGCCGCAGCCGATGTCGGCCACTGCCCTGCAACGCGCCCGCGACATTTCGAAAGCGGTGACCGAGAACCTCGGCGGTCGCGGCATATTCGGTGTCGAGCTGTTCGTCAAGGGCGACATGGTCTGGTTTTCGGAGGTCAGCCCGCGCCCCCATGATACCGGTTTAGTGACACTGGCCAGTCAACACCAGTCGGAATTCGAGATTCACGCCAAAGCCATCCTCGGCTTGCCGGTGAACACGACGTTGCTGAGTCCGGCCGCCAGCGCCGTCATTTACGGCGGCACGAATGCGCAAGGCATTGTCTTTGAAGGCGTTAATGAAGCACTCAAGGTGCCGGACAGCGATATCCGTCTATTCGGCAAACCGGAAAGCTTTCCAAAGCGGAGGATGGGCGTTGCCGTCTGCCGTGCCGCGGATATCGGCAGTGCCCGCGCCAATGCGACAGAAGCCGCTGGCCGGGTCACTCCCAAGCCAGTCTGACCCTCGCACAGGCCGGTATTACGATCCCGGCTTGCCTATCACCTCAATGACTCGCTTGACCGGGTCTGTCTTGTCATCTGTGGCACGATGCGGACTCGGCTCCCCGTTCGTTTCCCCCACGAGAATACCGACAAGCTGCTCGGCTTCCTGAGTCGTCCAACCTTGTACCGCCAAGGCACTGATCACTTGCTGCCGCTGTGCCGCCAGCAAGGGCAGCGAAACCTCGGCCTTGGCAAGCCGCGATATCATGTCGGGACGCTGCTGCCGGGCCCGCGACATGACCCCCTTCATCCAGTCCGCGCGGACTTGGGCGATGCTTTCGCCGGCGGCCCGCTCAATCGCCTTGATCTGCGCATAGAGACCTTGAGTCTGTGCATCCCTTGCCTCTTCCAACCGCTTGATCTCGGCATTCCGCTCAAGACCAGATTGGCTGCCGGACAATGCATCCCGCCAGGTTGCCAGTTCCGCAATCAGGGTTTTCAATTGGGGATCGTCGACTTGCTTCATCCAGAAGCCGTCCGCGCGTTGTGGCGCCGGACGCTGCCCCAGCATGGCCAAGGGAGGGGCAATCACGGTATTCCAACCCGCCGCGACCACTGGAAACCCGGTTCCTTCGCCGGCGGCATGTCCCAGTGACAGGAGCGCGGGTGTTGCCACATAGGCGACCGGCACCACGGTATAGGCCGACCCGGCCAACGCCACGCCGGTTGGGATTCCCGTCCCGATCCGGAAAACCGACTCGGTTGTTGCCTCCAGCACACCCCACGGATACGCCAGCCACCACCCGAAAACCCGTTTCCGCGTCCGTTCGCTGGCGACCTTCATGTCCTTGCCCCACGCCTCGCGAGTCCCCTTGAAGGTGTATTCGCGCAGGGCGACCCGGGTGCCGTAATGCCAGGTCTTGTCGGCGTATTTATGGAGATCGGGAAAGAACTCCGGCTTCCCGTATTCCCGAAGCGCCTCACGAGCCTTGCGCCAACCCTTTTGCGCCGTCTCCAGCGGCACCACATAACCGGGAACGATCCAGACATCATAAAGACGATGCTGCTCATCATGCATCTGGCCGCGCAGGATAAGCTCCTGCTTCTGGGGCCCCGTCAAGAAATACCCCTCACCCGCGACAGCCGGTGACAGACCATTCACACCAATCATCAGTGTCAAGAACACACGACGGTTGAGACTCATGCGCAGCGCTCCCCGGAGATTCATATCATTTCTATTATTAAGGCTTATGCCAGATAAACAACCGGATTCTTTAATCTTTCAGCAGAGAGCAAGGCGGAAACCATCCCCCCGGGAGAACCACGCCTCCCGGGA
>CAZPZK010000222.1:0-5536 GCA_964591095.1 uncultured Moraxellaceae bacterium
GCGCGTTGCAGCCGCAGCATCAGCAGGCTGCCCACCAGCAGCGACACCAGCATCGCCACGACGATGGCAATGGTATAGATGCCGGTTTCCCGGTAAACGCTGTCAAGGTCGCTGACCAACTCCACCGAACCCAGTCGGTCGCCGCCATCCAGCAAGGGAACAGAGGTGTGAATGAGGTTAGCGCCCTGGAGCCGGCTCGCCGTGTTTCGACCTTCGGCGGTAAAGGCCGCAAACACGCTTCCGTCCGCCTCGACCACCTGCGCGGAAAGAATGTCGCGGTCGCGCGACAGGCCATGCAGGATTTCATTGGCCACGCGGTCATCCCGGAATTGCAGCGAGGGCAGGATGTTGTCGGCGACGATGGCGGCCTTGATGTCTGCATCGTAGACCGCATTGCTGCGCGAGACATGCCACACGGTCAAGACCAGGATCAGCGCCGCCACCAGGCCGGAGGTCAATGCGGTCACCAGGTGGAAGAGCCACAGTTTTTTCTGGATGCGTAAGGATTCGAGCCATTGCTGCATGATCTGTCCCTGGTCAAAGTACGTTGTGCGCGAGGCGCAGGAGCTTGGCGCTGAAGTGCAGCCCCGCCGCCCGCGCCGCCGACTGGTTGGCCTCAAAGACCAGGACGCCGTTGTCCCGGCTGATGCGCAGCATCACCAGTCCGGCGGCATAATTGCCGGATTCGGCGACGGTGAGGACCGGCTTGCCATTGATCCGGCCGATGATTTCCGGCAAACGGGCGTGCTCGCTGTCGGCGATGTACAGCAGGTGACAGTTGGCGGGAATTTCGCCATTCCCGAGAAATTCGATGCGTAACGGCCGACCGCCAATCTCCTTGCGCGCGATCGGCTCCATGGCGCTCCGGAATGAGCTGGTGCCCAGCAGGCAGAGGTTGTAACTGTCGGGAACCTGCGGCCACTGGGTATACAGCACAAAATAATAGAGGAATGCGGCTTTCAGCGCGGACTCCGTGGCGCCTTCCCCATGCGCGGAAAAGGGCGCGCACAGGATCAGCCACGCCATGCAGCACCAACGGCCTATCCGCTTAGAACGCATGGCGCACTCCCGCCTCCACCGTCCGGCCTTCTCCCGGCAGCGTCGGGACCGGCACCTCCCCGGAAGCGGGCAGGAGGTAACGGTGGTCCAGGAGATTCAATATCCGCAAATGCAGGTCAAAACCGCCAGGCAGCCGTTGCGAGCTCAGGTTGAGGTTTAGCAGTCCGCGCGCCGCGATGTCGCCGTCGCGTCCCTGCCAGCGGTAGGCGCTCCGCTCGATGAAAGAGGCGTCGGCGGCCAACAGCCAATGGTCGGACAGCGGATAATGGGCGAGCAGCTTGGCGATCAGGCGCGGGCTGTAACTGAGCCGCCGGCCCTGCGGGTCCTCGGTATCGGCGAGCCCGAGGTTGGCCTGCCATCCGGCGCCGTTGCGGAATTCCTGTTGCCAGACGGCCTCCAGACCGCGGGCGCGGACCCGGTCCTGATTCTGGTACTGCAGGCTGCCGCCGGGCAGTGATTGCTGGGAGATCAGGTGGCTCAGGGTGTACTGGTAGACCGACAGCCGCAGCTTGCGCGCGGGGCCGAATTCCCGGTCCATCACGCCTTCCAGCGTGCGGATGGTTTCCGGCAGCAACTGCGGATTGGCCAGATAGTTGATGCCGTTGCCGTACTCCCGCTCATAGGCGTTTGCCGGGCGATACGCCTTGCCGGCCAACAGCTTGAAGGTGTGTTGGGCGTCCATCAGCCATATCAGGCCAAGGCGGGGACTGCTCACCGGATCGGCCCCGGACGCATGATCCAGCCGCCAGCCGCCATTGAGGCGCCAATGGTCCGCCAGATGCCATTCATCCTGAAGATAGAGAGCGACGCGCTGTTCACGACGGTCGATATCAACCACCGGGTTGACGCCGGCGCCGAGATCGTGGTTCTGCTGGCGGGCGAGGCGGTCAATCCGCGCATCCACGCCACTGATCAGCTTGTGGTCGGGCAGGCCGGTATACAACAGCCGGATGTCGCCGGCCCACCATTCGCCGTCGGTGCCGTCATGGTTCAGGTAGAGACCGGCCACCGGGTCCAGGTAGGGGCTGTCCGAGGCATAGCCGGAATGGGCGAGCTCCAGCCGCGCCTCCACGGACAGGTCGCGCCGCAGCGCGCCGCTGTACTGCCCGCCCAGACTCCAGGACGTGTCGCGGATATATTGCGAGGGCTCGTCAAAAACCGAATTGTAGAGGGCGGTTCCGGGCTGGATGCGACGCTCGCCATAACGTCCGGTCAGGGTCAGGCCGCCATCTTCATAACGCAGCAGCACCCGTTGCATGCGGGACTGTCCACGGTGATGCGCCACGCCATCCCCCGAAGGCAGGCCATTCGATTCGATCAGTCCGCCCGTCGGATCGTCCAGCGCCAGATCGCTCGGCCCACGGCGGCCAACCGTGGCCGAAGCCAACAGGGCGGCACCGGAAGGAAGGTGATGAACGCCGGTCAGCGACAGCCGGCGGTAATCCTGGCTGCCGGTCGCGGCGGTGATTTCCAGCGGCGGCAATTCCGCGCTCTTGCGCAGGATGACGTTGACGACGCCGAAAATGGCGTTGCCGCCATAAATGGAAGACCCCGGACCGGGCACGTACTCAATACGCTCCACCAGCATCAGGTCGATCGGGAAGTCCTCGCCCAGCAGGGCTTGCTGATAAATGTTGTCATTGATCCGTTGGCCGTCCACCAGCAGCAGGAAGCGGGTGTTGTAGTCGCCGGGAATCAGGAAGCCGCGCGTTCCCGGAAAGTCATAAGCACCGTCATTGAGCGGGTAGAATCCCGGCAGCGAAGAAAGGGCCTCGGTCAGGGTCTGCCAGCCATGACGACGGATATCCTCGCGGCGGATCACCTGTACCGCCGAAGGCGCTTCGCGCACGGACTGCAGGAAGCGTGACGCGGTGCTGACCTGCAGCGTGGACAGCGATTCGAAGGACAGTTCGGTCAGGTCGGCGGTCTCCGCGAGAGCAAGGTTGCCATGCAGGACGCACAGGACGGCCAGCGCCGGTAGCGCCGGGCGTCGCCGATGGAAAAGCGGGGTCATGGTGCCGGCCATGTGGAAAGTCCGATTGTTCCGGATGGGGAGGCCGCATCCGGCAGTCATTGTTGTTGTCTGGCCGTCGCCGCTCCCGGGCGTCGCCTGTCATTCCTACTTTTAGCGTAAAAAACGCAAAAACACAAAACTGGCGGCGGGACAACGCCGCCGCGCTGGGGGGGAGTTGCCGGGGGAGGGGACTCCATGCAAAATCCGGGTTTTCCCTGATCCGGACGGTCCGATGCGCATCCTGTTCCTGCATCCGGTTTTTCCCGGCCAGTTCCACCGCCTGATGGCTCATCTGGCGGCCCGTCCCGGCCATGAAATCCTGCACCTGTCGCGTCAATCGGCGATGGAGTCGGTTCCCGGCGTGCGTAAATTCCAGTACAAGGTGCCGGAAGCGTCTTCGCACGGTCACCCCTTCGCCTCCCGCCTGGACGAGGCGGTCCGGCATGGCGAGGCGGTTGCCAAGGCGGCGCTGGAATTGCGTCGCCGCGGTTTCCGTCCGGACCTGATCTACGGCTATGCCGGCTGGGGCCCGACCCTGTTCATGAAGGATGTCTGGCCGGAGGTTCCCCTTGCCGGGTATTTTGAATGGTATCTGCATGCCTTCGGCTCGGAATACAATTTCGATCCCGAGCATCCCCTGGCCTGGGAGCGCCAGCTGCACTTGCGCATCTTCAACGCCAACATGCTGCTGGACCTGGAATCCTGCGATCACGGCCTGACGCCGACGCACTGGCAGCACAGCCGTTTTCCCGCCGCCTACCGCTCCAAGCTATCGGTGCTGCATGATGGTGTCGATACCGGGTATTTCCAGCCTCGTCACGACGCCGGACTGACGCTGCCGGGCATCCATCTGCCGCCGGGGACGCCGGTGGTGACCTATGCCACGCGCGGCATGGAGCCGTTCCGGGGCTTTCCCCAGTTCATGCGCGCGCTGGCGCTGCTGCAACAGGAGCGGCCCGATGTCCATGCCGTGATTGTCGGCACCGACGAGGTCTACTATTCCCGGCGCCTGCCCGACAACCGCACCTATAAGCAGCACTTGCTGGAAGAGCTGCAGGGCCGGTTGGACCTCTCCCGCATCCACTTCACCGGCTGGCTGGACAGCGCCGATTACCTGAAGGTGCTGCAGGCCTCGACGGCGCATGTCTACCTGACGCATCCTTACGTGCTTTCCTGGTCGTTGATGGAGGCCATGTCCGCCGGTTGCCTGGTGGTGGGGTCGCGCACGCCCCCGGTGGAAGAGGTCCTGGTGGACGGCGAGAACGGCCTGCTGGTTGACTTCTTCGATCCGGCGGCGCTGGCGAAGCGCCTGCTGCAGGCCTTGAGCCCGGCGGAAGACTGGCGGCCGCTGCGCGACAGGGCGCGGCAAACCATTCTGGAGCGATATGCCCTGGAGCGGTTGTTGCCCCGGCATGCGGCGCTGGTACATCAATGGGCTGGCCGTCCGGCCTGAGCCGGGCGTATAGTCTCCGATCGGATCATCTTCTGGAATCACCATGAACAAGCCCGGCTTTTCTTTCCGCATCGATACGCGCTGGTGCCTGGACGAACTGCTTAAGGACGCCCGCATCAGCCAGCGCGACGCCAATCTGGTCGCCACCACGCCGCGTACCCGCGACAAGCTGCACTGGCATCCGCTGCAGATGATCGCCCAGTTCGAATTCGCCGATCAGAAGAAGCCGGGCGGCAAGCTGGATCTGGACACGTTGTCGCAGTGGCTGGCCGATAAGGCCGGGCAGCCGCTTTTCCATATCGACCCCTTGAAGATCAATGCTGCCGAAGTGACCGGGGTCATGAGCTATGCCTTTGCCGAACGCCACGGCATCCTGGCGGTGCAGGTGTACCGGGACGAGGTGGTGGTGGCCAGCGCGCAGCCTTTCCATAATGAATGGGAGGAAAACCTGCTGCACACGCTGAAAGGCAAGACTCTGAAGCGGGTGTTTGCCAACCCGGCGCACCTGCATCGCTACACCATCGAGTTCTACAAGCTGGCGCGCGCCATTGAGGGCGCCGGCAGCAGCGACGCCGTCACCTCCAACACTTCCGGCATCAGCAATTTCGAGCAGTTGCTGGAACTGGGCAACCTGCAGTCACCGGACGCCAATGACCAGCACATCGTCAATATCGTCGACTGGCTGCTGCAATACGCCTTTGACCAGCGCGCCAGCGACATCCACCTGGAGCCGCGCCGGGAAACCGGCCGCGTGCGCTTCCGCATTGATGGCGTGCTGCACAACATTTACGAATTTCCCGCCACGGTGATGAATGCCGTGTTGTCCCGGATCAAGATCCTGGGCCGCATGAACGTGGCGGAAAAGCGCAAGCCCCAGGACGGCCGCCTCAAGACGCGCAATACCAAGGGGCTGGAAATCGAATTGCGTCTCTCGACCCTGCCGACCGCGTTTGGCGAAAAGCTGGTCATGCGGATTTTTGACCCCGATGTGCTGGTGCGCGGTTTCAAGG
>CAZPZK010000223.1:0-5525 GCA_964591095.1 uncultured Moraxellaceae bacterium
GCCGCCCCCCCCCCCCCCAACGGGGTATCAATCGGGTGTTTATCATGTCAGCAGCATGGTTCAAGGCGTTTTCCCGTTTTACGGTGATGGCGCTGTTTGCAGGGCAATTCCCGGCATTGGCCGCCGACCCGGCTTCGGTTGCCGCTATTCCCGCATCCGCTCCCGACGCCCCAGCCCTCTACCAAACCCACTGCTCCTCCTGCCACGGCACCGACCGCTTCGGCCTGATGGGCCCGGCGCTCCTTCCGGAAAACCTGGAACGCCTGAAGCGCAAGGACGCCGCAACCACCATCCGTGACGGCCGCGTCGCCACGCAGATGCCGGCCTTCGCCGACAAGCTGACCGACGCCGACATCAGCGCCCTGGTCGATTTCATCTACACTCCGCCCGCCAAGCCGCCGCGGTGGACGGACCAGGACATCACCGCCTCCCGCGTCGTCAACGCCGACGCCCTGAAACTGCCCGCCAAGCCCGTCTTCAGCGCCGACCCGAAAAACCTGTTCGTGGTGGTGGAGGCCGGGGACCACCATGTCTCGGTGCTGGACGGCGACAAGCTGGCGCCGATCCACCGCTTCGCCAGCCGCTACGCGCTGCACGGCGGCCCCAAGTTCACGGCGGACGGCCGCTTTGTCTACTTCGCCTCCCGCGATGGCTGGATCACCAAGTACGACCTGTGGAACCTGACGGTGGTGGCGGAAGTGCGCGCGGGCATCAACACCCGCAACCTCGCCGTGTCCAGCGACGGTAAATGGGTGATGGTGGGCAACTACCTGCCGAAGACGCTGGTATTGCTGGACGCGAAGGATCTGGCGCTGAAGCGCGTCTATGACGTCAAGGACGAGGCGGGAACGCCGTCGCGGGTGTCCGCCGTCTATGACGCCGCGCCACGCAAAAGCTTCGTGGTGGCGCTGAAGGACCTGCCGCAGATCTGGGAAATCAGTTACGACCCCAAGGCCGAGCCCATCTACAAAGGTTATGTGCATGACTACAAGATGGGTGAGGGTATCGCCGCGCCCGGCCAGTTCACCCCGCGCGTGACCGTGCTCGACACCACGCTCGACGATTTCTACTTCGACCCGTCCTATAACCGCGTGCTGGGCGCGTCGCGTGACGGCAAGGCGGAGGTGATCGACCTGCGCGTGCGCCGCAAGATCGCCGATCTCGACCTGGGCGGCATGCCGCATCTGGGTTCCGGCATTACCTTTGATTATCAAGGTCATCCGGTCATGGCCACCACCGACCTCAAGGCGGCGAAGGTGACGGTGATCGACATGCAGGACTGGAAGAAGGTGGCCGATATCCCGGTCAACGGCACCGGTTTCTTCCTGCGCAGCCATGACGCCACGCCGTACATGTGGGTGGATTCGATGATGGACCCGAAGTTCCGCGACACGCTGCAGATCATCGACAAGACGACGCTGAAGGTGGTGGCCAGCGTGACGCCCGCGCCGGGCAAGACCAGCGCGCATGTGGAATTCACCCGCGACGGCAAGTACGCTCTGGTGAGCCTGTCGGAGAAGGACGGGGCGATCGTGGTCTATGACGCCGCCACCTTCAAGGAAGTGAAGCGCCTGCCGATGGTGAAGCCGGTGGGGAAATACAATGTGTGGAACAAGACGACACGGGAGCGGGGGACGAGTCATTGACAGTTATCCCGACTGCCCGTAGGGGCGCACTGCGTGCGCCCTCGCGAACGAACACTACGGTTGTTACAGCACAGAACTGACAGCCTGTCTGGCGGAGAGGGCGCAAGCGTTGCGCCCCAACGTTTTAATCAAACCGCCAGCTCCACCCCGTGATCCTTCCGGTCCGTCAGGATCTCGAACGCCGCCCCGTGCGCGCTGTGCAACTCCCGCACCCGTCCGACTTCCGTGATCTTCACCGTGCAACGCGCAATCTTGCTGTTCAGGCAGGTCTTGCTGCCCTTGGGCGGGTTGAAGTAGGTCAGTGCCGTGAAGTACGCCGCCGGGGCGTGAATGTGCACCTCGATGCGCGTCTTTTCATCACCGGTTTCCAGCATCCAGTCGAAGAATTCGTATTGGCCCTTGGCCTTCATCGACTGCTTGATGCTGTTGAATCGGTATTCCTTGCCGTCCAGTCGCAGCGTCAGCAGAGTCATCCACGGGGTTTGCAGCGGTCCCACCTTCACCCGCGCGGTGGCGCATTCCAGAAAGGCGTCCGGGGCGTCGTCGAAACCGGCCACCTGACCCCAGGCGTACTGGTCGGTGTGCTTGCTGCCCCAGTTGTGGCTTTCGCTGCCGTGCCAGTCGTCAATCACATGGGTTTCGCCGTCCACCGTGAACTGGCCGTGATAGCGCAGCAACGGCCGGCTGATCACCGACTTGGCCTTGGGAAAGGGGCCGGCATAGAGGTTTTCCGGCAGGAACAGCAGCGGCGGGGCGTCACCCTCGAAGTCAAGGTTCCAGTCCAGGGTGTGGCCGTTGTGCGTGGCGGTGCCTTCGAGATGCTGTCCGGCCAGCGTCGCCACCGGCAGCCGCACTTCGCGGGTGTCGTGGCGGTACAGGCAGTCGGTCAGTGGGAATTCCTGTTTCACCGCTGTCACCGTGTTCTTCTCGCCATCAAACCAGATGCCCCAGACTTCGCCCAGCGCGGCGCGCTTGTCGGCGGGGATGAACTGGGTATAGCGCACCCAGAACGCCAGCGGCCGGTCGGGGTGGTTGGCGCGCAGGAACCAGCTTTCGTAATGGCCGCCCTGGCCGCCGTACTGGTTGCCGTAATAGGGAATGCTGCCCGCCGGGAATACCGGCCCCACCAGTTCCAGGCGCAGCGCGGTGAAGGGGAAGGCCAGCATCGGCTCGCGGTAGGTGACTTCCGCGATGCCGATGGGTTCGCCGTGGCGGTATACCGTCAGCGGGCAGGTGATCAGCGATTGCAGCAGGCCGTTCTTGCCGTAGGTCTTCTGGCCTTCCACCCGCAGCGGGCCCAGTTCGTCATGGGTGAAGTCCAGCCAGTAATACGGGCCGGTGAGGCGGATGGTCATCTCGCCTTCGCAGGGGTAGTCGCGGCCGTCCAGCGTCACGGTGCCGGTGAAGGGGCGCGGCGCGGTCAGCGCGAACAGCTTCTCGCCGACGGCGCGGATGCTGAAGGCGAAGGGCTGCTCGCGGCCGTCGGCGTCCAGTTTCAGCCAGCCGCTCATGGTTTCGCGGATGATGAGGGCGGTGGTCATGCGGCGTTCTCCTGCAATAGACGGTCGGCGAGGCGGGCGGCGGCGCGCCCGGCCAGGGCCATGATGGTGACTTGGGGATTGGCGCCCAGGCTGGACGGGACGACGCTGCCGTCCATGATGCTCAGGCCGTGCCAGCCGAACACGCGCAGGTCGCTGTCGCAGACGCCGTCGGCCATCGTGGAAGCCATGCGCGCGGTGCCCAGCGGGTGGTAGGCGCTCATCAGGAAATCGGTGGGCTTGTGGTCGCGGCAGAGGAAGGCTGACAGCTCGGCTTCGCTGCGGATCACCGTTTGGCGCTGCGGGCCGGGGATGATCACTTCCTTTGCGCCCGCCGCCAGGTAGATCTTCGCCAGCGTCTCGATGCCATGCAGGAAGCGGGCAAAGTCGAGGTCGTTCATGTGGTAGCGGATGATGGGCGAATCGGGATGCGGCCCGGCGCGGACACTGCCGCGACTGGTGTCCTGCACCATGAAGCCGAAGTAGGCGGTCTGCGGGTAGCGCTCGGCGTGCTGCACGAAATCATCGCCGTAGAGGTTGGCGGTAAGGCTGTGCCCGGCGAAGGGAATGGTGCCGCCCTCGAACATCAGGCCGTCCTCGGCCAGGTCATCCAGACCGTAGCCCTGCGAGATGGTTTGCGAATTGCGGAAGTCGCGGTCGGGAAACCAGGCGTTGACCACCCCGGCCGGATGCAGGCTGAGGTTGCGGCCCAGATTGGGGTTGGCGACGCCGTTGGCCTGCAGGAACAGCGGCGTGAAGAAGGTGCCCATCGCCACCACCACCTCGCGGGCGCGGACGGTCAGGCGCACGGTCATGCCGTGGCGGTTGCGGCCGCGTGCTTCGATGCCGGTGACGGTGTTGCCCTGCCGGCGCAGTTTTTCCGCCTTGAAGCCGGTGTAGAGGAAGGCGCCGCGATTGAGCGCGGCCGGTACGTAGCTGACGTTGGTGGAGCGCTTGGCGTCGGTGGGGCAACCCATCTGGCACAGGCCCTGGCCGTCGCAGCCGCTGGCGTTGCGTTGCAGGGGATGGTGGCCGTGAAGGCCCAGTTTGTCCGCGCCCTGGGCGATCACCTCGCCGATGGGGCCGATGTATCTGGCTTCGGCGGTTTGCACCGCCAGCATCTCTTCCACCCGGTCGAACCACAGTTCCATGTCGTCATCGCGCAGGGCATGCAGGCCGAATTCCTCGCGCCAGCGCTTCAGGGTGCGCGGCGGGGTGCGCAGGCAGGTGCCGCTGTTGATGGTGGTGGTGCCGCCCACCGAGCGTCCCACCGGTACCGGGATCAGTACGTTGCCGGTGGCGACGGTGGCGCCCATCCGGTACAGCGTCGGCATCACCTTCATCAGGTCGCCGTCGAAGTCGCGGCGGTCGTGGTACGCGCCTTCCTCCACCATCACCACTGCCAGGCCGCGACAGGCCAGCTCGTAGGCCGCCGCCGCGCCGCCCGCGCCGGTGCCGATCACCACTACGTCGGCGTCCAGTACCTGATCCTCGCACAGGTTGGCGGCGGCGATGACTTGCGACTGCCAGCGGAAGCGTTCGATCTGCGACGGCGCGTCCAGTTTCAGGCGGCTGCCGGCAGCGCGCTGGCGTTCCTCGTCCAGCAGGTACGCCAGCTTGAAGGGCAGGGTGGCGGCGCGCAGCAGCGGGCTTTCCAGGGGGTGGGAGGCGATCGTTTCGAGGAATTCACGGCGTTCGGTGACGCTGGCCTTGGGGAAGGCGCGGAAGTGGCGCAGGCGGTGGCGGGTGTCCAGCCAGGCGAGGCCGGTCAGCAGGCCGCGACGCAACCACGGCTGGCGCCCGGCTTGTTCCTCGACGGCGCGGACCAAGGCTTCGCTGTTGGCGGCGGCGGTGTGGTGCCCGGCCGGGAACAGGGCCTCCGCCAGCGCCAGGGCGGTGGCGTGCTGCGATGCGGATAAAGCCTGGGCCATGCAAGGGTCCTCGGGATCTAATCTGGCACTAAGGTGCCAACTTATGTGTAGTTATTACTCCTTTCAGTGAAGTTAGGCAAATGATGGGTGTCAAGTTGGCGGAAAAGGTTAAGAAAATGGCGGGAATGGGGGCAAGGGGCGCTACCGCTCCACGGGGATCACGGTGTGAGCCGGCCCCAGCCCCAGGTCGGGTTTGTCCTCGTTGCGGACCATGGTGTCGAACATATCCCGGAAGCGGGGGTCGGCGCAGCGCCGCACCGGCCCGGCGATGGAGTCGTGCAGCACGCACAGGCTTTCTTCCACGGTCTGGCCAAGGAGTTCAACCCGGTAGGAGGCGTCGTGGCATTCGCCCGTTCTGCGCCACAACACCATGACTCTGTCGATCAGGAACAGATCGTTCTGGATATCGG
>CAZPZK010000224.1:0-674 GCA_964591095.1 uncultured Moraxellaceae bacterium
AGGTCTGGTTCTCGGTGTGGAGCGCCAAGGACAAGGAATCCGCGATTGTGGTCGTGGATGACAAGACCCGCAAGCTGAAGGCGGTGATCAAGGACCCGCGCCTGATCACGCCCACCGGCAAGTTCAACGTCCACAACACCCAGCATGATGTCTATTGATCACGAGGAAAATGTCATGAAGAAGATCCTGATCGCCGCCTCGCTCGCGCTGGCCCTGCCGGTGCTGTCGGCCCCGGCGGCGGCCGCCGACGCCCAGGCGCTGGCGCAGTCCAAGAGCTGCCTGGCCTGCCATGCCATGGACAAGAAGCTGATGGGCCCGGCCTTCAAGGACGTGGCCAAGAAGTACGCCGGTGTCGCCGGAGCGGAGGCCAAGCTGGCGGATAAGGTGATGAAGGGCGGCGGCGGGGTCTGGGGACCTATCCCCATGCCGCCCAACAAGGTCACCGCGGAAGAGGCCAAGACCCTGGTGCAGTGGATCCTGGCGCAGAAGTGAGCTGACGGCATGCGCCTTCGTTCCGCTTGCCGGCTGATGCCGCTGCTCCTGGGACTGGCGACGGGTTTGGTCCAGGCCGATCCGTCGCCCGACCGGCAACAGCAACTGCGGCATCTGCTGCGCGAGGACTGCGGCGCTTGTCACGGCATGACCCTGAAGGGCGGCCTCGGCCTGCCCCTTAC
>CAZPZK010000224.1:684-5521 GCA_964591095.1 uncultured Moraxellaceae bacterium
AGATCGTGGACGAGCTGCACCGCGCCCGCTTCGGCCTGCCCCTCACCCCGGAAGCCCTGCGCGACAAGGATGACGACGGGCTCCGGATCACGATTCTTGACGGTCGCCCCGGCACTCCCATGCCGCCGTGGCGGCCGTTTCTGTCCGAGGACGAGGCCCGCTGGCTCGTCTCGCAACTGAAGCGCGGCCTGCCCGCGCCGGGCAAGTGAACCTTATGCGTGAGACTCGCTTGCATCAGAATTTACTGACGATGGCCGCCGTGCTGCTGACCGGTTGCGCCACCACGGCGGCCATCCCGCCGGCTTCCGCGCCCGTGTCGCCGTCCACCCCTCCGGTGGTGTTGCGCGGCACGGGTGATCTTGGCCTGATCATCGAGCGCGCCACCGGCAGCGTGCAAGTCGTGGAGCATTCCGGCGACACCGCGCTGGGCCGGGTGGAAGGCTTGGGCGACCTGTCGCACGCCGCCGCCGTGTTCTCCCGTGACGGCCGTCATGCCTATGTTTTCGGCCGTGACGGCGGGCTGACCAAGGTCGACCTGCTGACCCGGACGATCGTCAAGCGGGTGATCCAGGCCGGAAATTCCATCGGTGGCGCGATTTCGGCCGACGGCCGCGTGGTGGCCGCGCAGAACTACGCCCCGGGCGGCGTGAAGCTGTTCGATGCCGACACGCTGGAGCTGCTGTCGGAAGTGTCGACCCAGGACGACGCCACCGGCACCGCCTCCAAGGTGGTCGGTCTGGCCGATCTGCCGGGCAACCGTTTTGCCTTCTCGCTGTTCGAGGCGGGCGCGATCTGGGTGATCGACGCCGCCGATCCGCGCGCGCCGAAAGTCACGAAATACCCCAATATCGGCAAGCAACCTTATGACGGCCTCGGCAGCATGAACGGCCGCTATTACATTGCCGGACTGTACGGCGAGGACGGGCTGGCGCTGCTGGACCTGTGGAAGCCGGAGCAGGGCGTGCGCCGCATCCTCAATGGATACGGCCGTGGCGCCGACCCGCTGCCGGTCTACAAGATGCCGCACCTGCGCGGCTGGGCGGTCAGCGACGGACGCGCCTTCTTCCCCGCCATCGGCCACAACGCCGTGCTGGTGGCCGACACGCAAACGTGGAAGGAAGTGACGCAGGTGCCGGTGGCCGGGCAACCGGTGTTCGCGATGATCTCGCCGGACGGCCGCCGCGTCTGGGTCAACTTCGCCTTCCCCAATAACGACACCGTGCAGGTGATCGACGTACCGACGCTGGCGGTGGTGCAGACGATGAAGCCCTGCAAGGGCGTACTGCACTTCGAATTCGCGCCGCGCGGCGAGGAAGTGTGGCTGTCCTGCCGCGACGAAAACCGCGTCGAGGTCTACGACACGCAAACCTTCGTCCGCAAGACCACGCTGCCGGCCGACTCGCCCAGCGGCATCTTCTTCACCTGGCGCGCCGCGCGCATCGGGCTGTAGGAGCACGATCATGAACAGCGCCCTCGACCCGATCCGCCTCTTGCTCGACCGCAGCCAGCGCGACCTGCCGCTGGTGTCGCGACCTTTCGCGGAAATGGCCCGGCAACTGGCCGTGGAGCCCGGCGGCGACTGGACGGAAAGCGGCGTGCTGGCCCTGTTCCGACAAGCGCGCGACAATGGTTCGCTGTCGCGGCTGGGGCCGGTGTTTGCCGCCCACGGCATTGGCGCGAGTACCTTGGCGGCGCTGGCCGTGCCCGAGGCTGACCTGCCCGCCGTCGTTGACTGGATCAACGCGCTGCCGCAGGTGAACCACAACTACCGCCGCAGCCACGCCTATAACCTGTGGTTCGTGGTCACCGGCCGCGACGAGGCCGACGTACAGGCGACATTGGCTGCCATCCGCGCCGCCTGGCCGGAGCTGCCGCTGCTCGACCTGCCGCTGGTCAACGCCTACTACATCGACTTGGGCTTCGGCATGGACGACAACGCCCACAAGCCCTTGTGCGGGGTTGCCCGCGCCGAGCGCCGCCACCAGCTGACCCCGCGCGAATGGGCGCTGGTTGCCCTGATCCAGGACGGCCTGCCGCTGGTGGAAGCGCCGTTTGCCGCGCTGGCCCGCGATTGGAGCGGCAGCGAGGCCGAGGTCATCGCCACGCTGGCGCGCTGGCGGGACGAGGGCATCGTCAAGCGTTACGGCGCGGTGGTGCGGCATCGCGAGCTGGGCTATCGCGCCAACGCCATGTGTGTCTTCGACATTCCGCCCGAACAACTGAATGAGGTAGCCGCGAAGCTGGCCGCCGCGCCGGAAGTGCGCCTGTGCTACGAGCGCCCGCGTCGCGGCAAGGCGTGGCCCTATAACCTGTTTTGCATGGTGCATGGCAAGGATAGGGACAGTGTGCTGGTCATGGTGGAAGGGTTGGTGGAACGGCTGGGATTGATGGAATTCCGCCGCGATGTGTTGATCGGGGAGCAGCGCTACAAGCAGCGCGGGGCTTGGTATGCGGCTCCGGCGGTGGCGGCAAGGAGCGCGGCATGAAGACCAGCCATCCCAAGAAAATTCCCTCCTGTGCAACAGGGGGGAGCCGCGAAGGCGGCGGGGGGGTTACGGGCCGTGGCCAGAGCACTCCCTATGTGACGGATGAGGTGCTCAGCGTACCGCCGCTACCCCCCGGCCTGTCGGCCACCCCCCTGTTCCACAGGAGGGTAGGATGCCTGTTCGGAGATGCTTTGGCATGAACGCCCCCGAAACCCTCCTCGACCTCACCGACCGCCGCCTGATCAACCGCCTGCAGCGCGGCCTGCCGATCGTGCCGCAGCCCTATGCCGCCGTCGCCGCCGAACTCGGCCTCACCGAAGCCGACTTGCTGGCCCGCCTGCAACGCCTGCTCGACACCGGCATCCTCTCCCGTTTCGGCCCGATGTTCCAGATCGAACGCGCGGGCGGGCGCTTCACATTGGCCGCCATCGCCGTGCCGCCGGAGCGCTTTGAGGAAGTGGCCGCCATCGTCAATGCCTTCCCGGAAGTGGCGCACAACTACCAGCGCACCCACACGCTGAACCTGTGGTTCGTGGTCGCCACCGCCACCCCGGAACAATGCGCCGACACCCTGCGCCGCATCGAGGCCGCCACCGGGCTGCCGGTGCGCGACATGCCCAAGGAACGCGAGTTCCGGGTGCACCTGTATTTCGAGGCCTGACCATGACCCCCGTCCTTGATGACCTCGACCGCGCGCTGATGCGCGCCACCCAGACCGGCCTGCCGCTGGTGTCCGCACCGTTCAAGGCGCTGGCCGAACAACTGGGCACCACCGAGGACGACATCCTGGCCCGCTTCCGCCGCTGGGACGGCAACGGCGTGCTGCGCCGCATCGCCGCCGTGCCCAACCACTACGCGCTGGGCTATGTCCACAACGGCATGACGGTGTGGGATGTGGCCGACGACCGCGTCGATGCCCTCGGCGGGCAAGTGGCGGCGCTGGGTTTTGTCAGCCATTGTTATCGTCGGCCGCGCCATCTGCCGGACTGGCCCTACAACCTCTTTGCCATGGTGCACGGCCGCGACCGCGCCGACACCGACGCGCAGGTCGCCGCCATTGCCGCCGTGCTGGGTGACGCCTGCCGCGCCCGCGACGTGCTGTGGAGCACGCGCATCCTCAAGAAAACCGGCCTCAGAATCAGCGAGTAGAACCTCATGTTCCGGATGACCCAGTTTATGCAGGAACTGATCACGCCCACCCCGGTCGGCCCGCGCCGCAACCCGCCCGGCCCGGTGGTGATCTGGAACCTGATCCGCCGCTGCAACCTGACGTGCAAGCACTGCTATTCCATCTCCGCCGACATCGACTTCCCCAACGAGTTGACCACCCCGGAAATCTTCACGGTAATGGACGACCTGAAGCAGTTCCGCGTGCCGGCATTGATCCTCTCCGGCGGCGAACCGCTGCTGCGTCCGGATATCTTCGATATTGCCGCCCGCGCCAAGACGCTGGGTTTCTACATCGGCCTGTCCAGCAACGGCACGCTGATTGATGAACGTAACATCGACGCCATCGCCGCCGCCGGATTCGACTATGTCGGCGTCAGCCTCGACGGCATCGGCGAAACCCATGACCAATTCCGCCGCAAGGAAGGCGCGTTTGACGCTTCGATGCGCGGCATCCGCCTCTGCCATGAACGCGGCATCAAGGTCGGCCTGCGCTTCACCATGACCCAGGACAACAACCGCGAACTGCCGCAGATGCTGGACCTGCTGGAGCGCGAGGACGTCGACAAGTTCTACTTTTCGCACCTCAATTACGCCGGGCGCGGCCACCGCAACCGCAAGCACGACACCGTGCACCGCCAGACCCGCGAGGCGATGGACTTGCTGATGGAACGCTGCTGGGAGATGGTGCAGCGCGGCACGCCCAAGGAATTCGTCACCGGCAACAACGACGCCGACGGCCCCTACCTGCTGCAATGGGTGGAACGGCATTTCCCCGACAAGGCCGAACATATTCGCGGCAAGCTGGTGCAGTGGGGCGGCAACGCCTCCGGCGTCAACATCTCGAACATCGACAACACCGGCACCGTCCACCCCGACACCATGTGGTGGCATTACCCGCTGGGCAATGTGCGGCAGCGGCCGTTTTCGGAAATCTGGAAGGATGTCTCCGACCCGGTGATGGCCGGGCTGAAGCAGCACCCGCGCCCGGTGACCGGGCGTTGCGGCGCCTGCAAGCATTTGACGATCTGCAACGGCAATACCCGCGTGCGGGCGATGCAGACCACGGGTGATGTCTGGGCGGAAGATCCGGCGTGCTATCTGGCGGATGAGGAGATCGGGGTAGTGGGGAAGGGGATTGGGGTGGTGGAGGTGGCGTAGTGTTCCCTCTCCCCTTGTGGGAG
>CAZPZK010000225.1:0-5518 GCA_964591095.1 uncultured Moraxellaceae bacterium
GCGCTGGTTGAAGTCCACGGTATGGATATGGTCAAAAATCACTTCCGTGCCAAAACGTTCGGCATGTTGCTGCATGCGGACCATCAGGTCGGGGCCGGTCAGGCCGTGCACATCACCGGGCCAGTTATCCACTTCGGTGGTGGTGGTAAGCTGGCCGCCGGCCTGCATGCCGGTAATGACTACCGGCTTGAGGTTGGCGCGGGCGGCATAGACAGCGGCGGTGTAACCGGCGGGGCCGGAGCCCAGGATCAGCAGGCGCAGGTGACGGGATTCCATACAAGTGGCTCCAGAAGTGCAAAATACGGTGATGGGGTTTGGATTATACTGAAACAGTCCCCCGGGTGATGGGGATGCTACCACCAAAAACCAAGGGGAAAACCATGAAGATCGGCATTCCGCGCGAGCGCAAACCGTTGGAAGGAAGAATTGCCCTGACTCCGCCCGCGGTACGTGAACTGGTGACTGACGGACATGAGGTCCGCATCGAGCAAGGCGCCGGAATCAAAGCCGGGTTTTCGGATGACGACTTTGCCGGCATGGGGGCGGTTCTGGTGGAAAGTCCGGCTGAAATTTATGCCTGTGACCTGGTGGTCAAGGTCAAGGAGCCTCAGCCCGAGGAGTTTGCCTTGTTGCGCCCCGGCTTGATGCTCTTTTGCTACCTGCATCTCGCCGCCTGTCCGGACGTGCTGCAACAGTTGCTGAAGCAGCAAGTGACGGCTTTTGCCTTTGAAACCCTGACAGTGGGCGGCCGGTTGCCGTTGCTGGCGCCGATGAGCGCCATCGCCGGCCGGATAGCCGTGCAGATTGGCATGCATTGCCTGCAGCAGCCGGAAGGCGGGGCGGGCCTGTTGCTTGGCGGCGTGATGAATACGCCTCCGGGAAAGGTCGTGGTGCTTGGCGCCGGCGTCGCCGGCAGCCATGCCGCCATCATGGCGTTGGCCCTGGGCGCGGAAGTCTGGGTGCTGGATACTTCCGAAGCCGCGCTGGAAAACCTGCATAGCCAGCATCGGGCCATCAATGCCCTGCGTTATGACGAGCGCGCCCTGAGCATGTTGTTGCCGGAGACGGACCTGCTGATCGGCGCGGTGTTATTGCCGGGCGCCGAGGCTCCCCGTTTGGTCAGCCGGCGCATGCTGGCGATGATGCCCCGGGGCAGGATCGTGGTGGATATCGCCATTGACCAGGGAGGCTGTATCGAAGGCATCCGCGCCACCGATTGGCGGGATCCGGTTTATTGGGAGGAGGGGCTGGGTTTCGCGGCGGTCACCAACATGCCCGGCGCGGTGCCCAGAACATCCGCCCAGGCGCTGAGCCGCGCCATTCTGCCGCATGTGCGTTTCCTGGCAGCCCGAGATTGGCGCATCGACCGTATTTTCCACAGCGCGCTGGCGACGGAAAACGGCCAAATCCGGCACCCGGCGCTCAAAGGCCCGGCAACCGGCTGAAAGCCAGACACTACAAGCTTTGCAACGATTTGATACTGGCTCTGGCTTTATCGCGGCCGGTAGCATAATCTTGCCGTTTTTGTCAGCCCAGATGCAGATACGGACTCCGCTGTGACAGCCTTTTTCTCCCGAACACCCGAAAACAAGAAGCCCGCCAACCGCCTTCCCGCCACGCCTTCCGCTCCGGTCAGGCACAAAGGGGTGAAGGAGGTTCAGTCCGCCATCTGGTTGGGGGTGGGGCTCTATCTGCTGATCGCGCTGCTGACTTACTCGCCGCTTGATCCCGGCTGGTCGCGGGTGAGCAGCGATACGCTGGCGGTGACCAACGCTACCGGCATTGCGGGAGCCTGGCTTGCCGATATTTTCCGCAGCTTCCTGGGATCGGCCGCCATCCTGATCCCCTTGTTCTGCCTCTGTGAAATACTGGCGATATGGCGTCCGCGCGCCATCACCGTCAATATCGCCATCCGTTGGGTATCCAATGCCCTGAGCCTTGTCGCGTGCAGCGCCTTGCTGGCGTTGCATGCCTACGTGCCGGATGAAAACATCATCAATGCCGCCGGCGGCATTGTCGGACTGGAGGTTGCCCAAGCCCTGCATGCCAGCTTTGGCCTGGTGGGGCCTTCGGTGCTGCTGGTGCTGGTGCTGGCCTTCAACCTTAGTCTGGTGTCGGGCTTTCCCTGGAAAACCGCGCTGGAGGCCTTGGGGTATCCGCTGTATGCGCTTTTGCTGTCCCTGCAGGACGGCTTCCGCCGCAAGGCCGAAGAATATCGGGAACATCAGCGTAAAAAGGCGGATTTGCAACGGGCCTTGCAGCAGTCGGAACAGCAATTCCAGATCAATATCACCAATCAGCGCGTTCAGGCCCAGTTGGAGCAAACCGCCCCGGAGTCGCCCGTACCCGCTGCATTGGCGGTCGGAGCGGCTGTCGTTGCGGCGGAATCGGATGCCGCCGAAGCAGCCGCCCGCCTGGATGCAGCCGTGACGCCCACGGCGGACGCGCATGAAGTCCCGCAGCTGATGGCGGAACTTAATGAAGTCATCGCCGGTTTCTCGCCCAATACTGATGTCCCGGATGCCCCGCCGTCTGACATGGATCCGGATGATTTTCCGGTGATGACCGATGAGGCTGTCAGCGAACCGCCGGTTATGGATCCGGCGGAAGCCTTGATGGCGGATCTGGATGCAATGGTCCGTGATTTGCCCGCCGCGGTAGAACTGCCGGAGGAAATCCTACCCGAGGATGCGTCCGTACAAGCAAGCGCGGAGTCCGAACCCGTGCTCAAGGTGATACCCTCCGGGTTGGAAGATGACGGCATGGATGCAACCCTGGTGGTGGCCGATGATGAGGCCGACACCCTTGCCGCCGAGTCCGTGCAGTGGCTGCGGGAAGAAAACGTCAGGGATACGGATTTGCCTGGCAAACTGGATGAGGTTGTCCTGCACGGCGCCATCACTGAGGCGCTGACCCAAGCCGGGACAACGAATACCGATCCCGACGATGATGCTGTCCTTGCCGGGGAGGCCGAATCCCCGCAGCCTCCGGCGCAAAGCGGGTTGCCCGCATCGGTCTCCACGCCCGCCACTTCGGAAGACATTCTCGATACCCTGGTGGACGACGATGGCGACATGGATTTCATCAGCGCCGATGAGCAGCACGCCATTGATGAGCTGGTGACCACCATGAGCGAGCATCCGGAGGAAGTGACAGACTTCCTCGTGGATGAGGATGCCATCATTGAGCCGCACGCGCCGCTGCCCTTGCCGACGCCGGTGGCTGCTCCAGCCGTGGTGCCGCAGGCCGTGGCGACCCTGGCGGTTCGTGATGAGGCTTCCCGCCGCCGCTGGTTTGAAATCCCCTCCCTGGACCTTCTGGAAAAGCCTGACGTCAATCGCAAGCCGGGCTTTTCACCCGAACAGCTGGAGCGTCTGTCACGCTTGCTGGAAATCAAGCTGAAGGAATTCAACATTGATGCCAGGGTGGTGGATGCCCATCCCGGCCCGGTGATCACCCGCTTTGAAATAGATCCCGCGCCGGGCACCAAGGTCGCCAAGATCACCAACGTGGCCAAGGATCTGGCGCGATCCCTCGCGATGATTTCTGTTCGGGTTGTCGAAGTGATTCCCGGTAAGTCCACCGTGGGTATTGAAATACCCAATGCCCATCGTGAAGTTGTCCGGCTGCTGGAGATCCTTGCCGCGCCCCATTACCAGGAGAAGGAATCGCCGGTCAGCCTGGCGCTGGGCAAGGATATCAGCGGTAAGCCGGTCGTGGCCGATCTGGCGCGGATGCCGCATTTGCTGGTTGCTGGCACCACCGGTTCGGGCAAGTCGGTTGGCGTCAACGCCATGCTGATCAGTATCCTCTACAAGGCGACACCCGAAGAAGTCAGGTTGATCCTGATTGATCCGAAAATGCTGGAACTGTCGATCTATGACAAGATCCCGCATCTGTTGACGCCGGTCGTGACCGACATGAAGGACGCCGGTAATGCGCTGCGGTGGTCGGTAGGCGAGATGGAACGCCGTTACAAACTCATGGCCGCCGTCGGCGTGCGTAATCTTGCCGGATTCAACAAGAAGCTCGATGAGGCCGAATCGCGGGGAGAAAGCATTCTCGATCCTATCTGGAAGAAGGAGGATAGCGGCTTGCAGGATGCGCCACCCAAGCTCAAGCGAATGCCGTTTATCGTCATCGTCATCGACGAATTTGCTGACATGATGATGACCACCGGCAAGAAGGCCGAGGAACTGATCGCCCGTATCGCCCAGAAAGCACGCGCGGCGGGTATCCACCTGATTCTCGCCACGCAGCGTCCTTCGGTCGATGTCATCACCGGCCTGATCAAGGCCAATGTGCCTTCCCGCATTGCCTTCCAGGTGTCCAGCAAAATTGATTCGCGCACCATTCTGGATCAGCCCGGCGCGGACCAGTTGCTGGGGAATGGCGACATGCTGTTCCAGCCGGTCGGCACCAATATTCCGGAACGTGTTCACGGCGCGTTTGTCAGTGATGACGAAGTCCATCGCGTGTGTGACGCGTGGCGGGCATTGGGTGAACCGGATTACATTGATGAAATCCTGGAAGAATTCAACGAGGACGGCACTCCCGCCAAGGGTGTTTCCGGCGGAATGGGTGACGAGGATGCCGATGCGGAACAGGATCCGCTCTATGACGAGGCGGTGGCGTTTGTTCTGGAGACCCGCCGGGCCTCCATCTCCTTTGTCCAGCGGAAATTCAAGATAGGCTACAACCGCGCGGCCCGCCTGATCGAGGCCATGGAGATGGCCGGTCTGGTCAGTTCCATGCAGAGCAACGGTCAGCGCGAGGTCTTGATGCCCCAGCACGATTGATCGTCGGGGATGTCAGCCTTACACAAACGGGACGAAAATCCGACGGCATCCGTCTTGGACGGATGTCATCAAACCGGCGAGACTGCGCCAGTCTGTCCATCAGCAGGAAATGCCATGCGCCACACAGCCTTGATCTTGACCTTAAGCCTGACCGCCTTGCCGGCCGTGGCCGCCGACACGCCCGCCAGGCAGCTGAATACCCTGCTGGGCAAGGTCAGCAGCATGGAAGCGGCGTTCACCCAGAACACGCTCGATCCGCAAGGCAAGCCGCTGCAAACACTCAGTGGTCATATGAAGGTGCGCCGTCCGGGTAATTTCCGCTGGGACACCGAGAAGCCCTTTTCCCAGCAGATCATCGCCAACGGCGAAGTGGTTTGGGTCTATGATCCTGAGTTGCAGCAGGCAACCCGTCAATTGCTGGACCGGCAGGTCGGCAATACCCCTGCGTTGCTGCTGTCCGGAAACGCCGAGCGCATGTCGTCTTCCTTTGTCATCAGCGAAGATAAAGAGAAGACGGTCCGTAACCGGCGCACCTTCATCCTTAAGCCGCGCGACAAGGACGCGCTGTTTGAAACCCTGCAGGTGACTTTTAGCGGCAGCCAGTTGACGGGGATGCAGATGCGCGACTCCCTGGGTCAAAAAACCGATATTACTTTCGGTGGCATCAAGCTTAATGGCAAAATCCCCGATTCGGTTTTTCAGTTCACACCCCCCAAGGG
>CAZPZK010000226.1:0-5496 GCA_964591095.1 uncultured Moraxellaceae bacterium
GGTCTCCTGACTGACCTCGCCCTCGGCCCAATTGCGCGCCACTTCGGCCAAGCGGGCATTTGCCTGCGGAAAATCCTGATTCATACTGCCTCCGAGACCTTGATCACGATCAGCGAAACGTTGTCAGCGGCACCATGCGCCAACGCTTTTTCCATGAGCAACTCCACGGATTTTTCGAGCGTATCCTGAACAATCAGGGACGCCATGACGCTCTCGCTGACTTCATTATAGAAGCCGTCACTGCAAAGTATAAACCAGTCGTCGGCCTGGACGTTGAACACCCTGAGTTCAGGGTAGAGCTTGTCCCCGCCGCCCACGGCCCGGGTGATAACATTGCGATGGGGATGATGCGCCGCCTGATCCGGGGTGATCATGCCGGCATCAATCATTTCCTGCACGGCAGAATGGTCATGGGAGATGCGGCGGAGTTCCCCGCCACGATACTGGTACAACCGGGAATCCCCGGCCCAGATACAGGCGCCCAGGCCATCATGAATAAACAGGCTGACGACCGTCGTGCCCAGCGTCCTCCCTCCGAGAGCCTCCTGACCATGACGGCGGAGATCCAGATTTACGCTTAAAAGGCGGTCTTCCAAGGTATCGACAAAATCCGGCAGATCACTATCGGGCAACAGTTGGGTCAGTGCATCCACGACCGCCTGGCTGGCGACATCGCCCGCTGCATGGCCGCCCATGCCGTCCGCAACCGCCCACAAACCAATATCCGGACGCGAGAGGATGGCATCTTCATTGATTTTTCTCTTTGCACCTATATCGGTGGCCTGCGCGGAAGTCCAGACTAGCAAGGCGTCTCACTCTCTCTGTTGTTATGATTAGATCCGGTGACGGACTATTGTTGCTGTAACTGCTTACCCTACATTGCTATCACTCTAGCCTTAATTGATTCCGGATGCAAAGCCTGCCGCACAGGCTGTGCGTCAGCGCACCCTTCTCAGGGCGGCAATACCTCCCAGCAAACAGGCGGCAATCGGCGCGGCGGCGGCCAGCAGTGGCGAAAAATGATAGACCAGGCTGGCATAACCAAAAATATCCTGCATATAACGGAAGCCCAGCCCGGCCAGCACGCCCGATACTATCCGCAACCCCATCGTAACCGAGCGTAACGGCCCGAAAATGAACAGACAAGCGATCAGCACCATGGAGATCGTCGCCAGCGGCGCCAGCGCTTTCTTCCAGAACTCCAGAAAATAATGGTCGGCCTGCAGGCCCTGCCCTTCAAGATACCGGGCATAACGGTAAAGACTGGTCAGCGGAAGGTATTCCGGCTCGACCGTGACCAGTCTCAGGAAGCCGGGTGTCAGCTCCGGCTGCCACGCCAGCAAGGGGCTGACCGAAAGCAACGCACTGTCATCGGCGGCAATCTCGACGCGCCGGACATTCTTGAGACTCCAGCCCCCCGCGCTCTCGGGCCGGCCTTCCGGTGCGTGGGTATAGGCGGACAGCCGGCCATTCTCCCCCATCCGGTAAAAGGTGACATCCAGCAGGCGCGCATCCGGCCTGACGGTCTGGATGCGGATGAACTCGCGTCCCTCGCGATGCCAGAACCCGTGCAGCAGGCCGGCCTGGTAGTCCCTGCCCAAGGCCTTGGCCTTGATGGAGTCAGCCTGCAGGTTACTGACCGGCACCACGTATTGCGCCACCAGCAGACCCGCCGCCACCAGCAGGATGGCGGGCCGGATGGCCCACCAGACGATGCGGGCGACGCTGACGCCCGATGCCCGCATGACCGTGAGTTCGGACTGGCTGGCCAACAGGCCGAGCCCGACTATTCCACCGATCAGCCCGGCCACCGGCAACATGTCGCAAAGGCGGAACGGCAACTCCAGCACCACGACCTGCAGCGCTTGCCAGGCCTGGTAATTGCCTTTCAGATCCTCCATCTCGCCAATGAAGGAAAAGACCAGATCGAGTCCCAACAGCAAGGCAAGCACCAGCAACACGGCGGAAAGGACCGTGCGGCTGACATATCCCGACAGCAGTCTCATGAAGCCCCCCCCTGCCGCCACCGACGAAGGCGCAACTGGATATCCTCCCATCCCAGCAGCACGAGACCCAGCACAAAATAGACCGCGTGGACGCTCCACAAGACCGCCGGGCCGGCCTTGCCCTTTTCAATGGCGTTGCGGGCGGCGGCAATCAGCACGACATAGCTGATGTAGAGCAGGATCGCCGGGAACAGCTTGAGGAAACGCCCCTGGCGCGGATTGACTCGCGCCAGGGGAAGCGCCAGCAGGGCGGCAATGGGTGCCAGCAACGGCATGCTCAGCCGCCATAACCATTCCCCCTGCGCCAGTTTGTTGCCGGATTGCAGCTGGCTGAGGATCACCGGTGTCGACAGGGTCCTGGCGCGGGTGATTTCACCCACCGACTCCGTGTCGCGCACCTGCATGCGGTAGGCATCGAAATGCAGCCGGCTATAGGCCGGACTGCCGGGCTCAATCTCGTAACGCTCGCCCCGGAGCAACTCGATATACGCGATCCCGGTGGCAAGGTCGTGGTAACGGCGGGCGGACTCCGCCATCAGCAGCGCGCGCTGAATCTTGCCGTCGCGCTGGGCGCGCTCCTCGTACATCATGACGTCAAGCAGGCGGGTATGGTCCGGGGTCAGGGCGCGAGCGTAGAGCATGCGGTCATTGACCTGCTGGAACTGGCCGGGACGGATCATGTCGAAGGTGTTGCGGCGGGCCTGGGCGGCGAACAGGGATTCGGAGGCATGATTGCCGAACGGGGTGATCCAGAGCGAAAAGAGTCCGACCAGCACGGTCACACCCAGTACCGAGGGCAGCAACTGGCCCGCCAGCTGCCAGCGGCTGACGCCGCTGGACGCGAGAATCGCCATTTCATTGTCGACATAGAGCCGGCCAAAAACCAGCAGCACGGAAATGAACAGACCCAGGGGGATGATCAGCTCAAGAAAGCCCGGCAGCCGGTACAGCAGGACGGCGGACAGCAATTCGACGTCGAGTTTCCCCTGGGCGGCCATCCCGAAATACTTGATGACCCGCCCGCCCATGAGAATGAAGGTGAGCAGGGCCGTCACGGCCAGGGCTGACACCAGCAGCTGGCTGGCCAGATATCGACGAATTATCACGAAATGCCGCCTTGCCTTCTGAAGCAGATATGCTTGAATGTCCGGATCCGAATTATCGACGATATTTGACCGAGGTTCTAATGGAATTTGCACTCATCGCCGCTCATCCGGCCCAGGCATCGGCAGGCGCCATCCTCATTGCCAGCACAACGGAAGGCCTGACTCCCGCGGGTCTTGCGCTGGATGCCGCCAGCGAAGGGCGCCTCACCGCGATCCTCGCCAATGCGGGCTTTGAAGGCAAGCCCGGACAAATGCTTCCGGTCTTTGGACTGCCGGGGCTGGAAAGCCGTCAATTGATCGTGGTCGGCGCCGGCCCGGCGGCCGAACTCGACAGCCGGGCCTTCCAGAAGGCGGTAGCCGCCGGCTACAAGGCGCTCAACAGCAAGATCCGCAACGTCATCAGCTATCTGGGCGAATTGCAGGTTCTGGGCCGGACGCCGACGCAGGTGCTGGCGGACATCGCCCGCGGCACGCTGGAGGCCGCCTACCGTTTTGATCACTACAAGAGCCGCAAGTCGCCGGAGGCCGGACTGGAGAAGATGTTGCTGGCCGTACCGGGGGAGTCGGACATCGCCGCCGGGCAAGTCGCCGTCGCCTGGGGCGAAGCCGTCGCCGCCGGTCAGAACCTGGCCCGCGACCTCGGCAACCAGCCCCCCAATGTCTGCCATCCCGCCTATCTGGCCGAACAGGCCAAAGCGCTGGTGAAGGGGCACCGCAAGATGAAGCTGCATGTGCTGGGTGAAGACGACATGGAAAAGCTGGGCATGGGGGCCTTCCTCGCCGTCAGCCGGGGTTCCGAACAGGAAGGCCGGATGATTGTCATCGAATACCAGGGCGGCAAAAAAGGCGACAAGCCGGTGGTGCTGGTGGGCAAGGGCATCACCTTTGACACCGGCGGCATCTCGCTGAAACCCGGCGCCGGGATGGACGAGATGAAGTACGACATGTGCGGCGCGGCCTCCGTGCTCGGCGTGATGAAGGCGCTGGCGGACAGCAAGCTGGCGATCAATGTGGTCGGCGTCATTGCCGCCGCCGAAAACATGCCCGCCGGCAACGCCACGCGCCCCGGCGACATCGTGACCACGATGTCCGGCCAGACCGTGGAAATCCTCAATACCGACGCCGAAGGCCGTCTGGTGCTGTGCGACGCCCTGACCTACATCAAGCGCTATGACCCGGCGGTGGTGATTGATATCGCCACGCTGACGGGAGCCTGCGTCGTCGCGCTGGGCAAGGTGGTTTCCGGACTGTTTACCCCGCACGACGAACTGGCGGACGCCCTGCTTGCCGCCGGTTTGTCCGGCAATGACCGCACCTGGCGCATGCCGGTGCTGCCGGACTACCAGGAATTGCTGGACTCCCCCTTCGCCGACATGGCCAACATCAGCAGCGGCGGCCCCAACGGCGGCGCCATCACCGCCGCCTGCTTCCTCGCCCGTTTCACCAAGGACTATACTTGGGCGCACCTGGACATCGCCGGGGTCGCCTGGACCAGCGGCGCGCAGAAAGGCGCGACCGGCCGCCCTGTCCCGCTGCTGATGCAATACCTGCATGACTGCGCCGCGGGCTAGTTTCTACCTGCTGAAGCAGGGCGCTCCGGAACGCCTGCTGCAGACGGCCTGCCGGCTTGCCGCGCGGGCCGCCGCCGAGGGTGGCCGCCTGTATATCCAGGCGGCTGATGAGGCCCAGCTCCGCGAACTGGACGAATGGCTGTGGAGCTTTCCGGCGGAAAGCTTCCTGCCGCACCAGCGCACCGACGAAGCGGGCCTTTTGTCAGCGCCCGTGCTTGTTGGTCTGAAAAGGACGACAAGCCCCTGCGACATCTGCTTAAATGTCAGCAATCGTCCGCTGGAGAATCCGGAAGCTTATCGCCGCATCCTGGAGCTGTTTCCGGCGGAAGAGTCGGCCCGCCTGCTGGCCCGCCAACGGTGGCTTCACTATAAACATCTGGGTTTCAGCCTGGATCACCATGACGTATGAGGACAGCAATGGCTGTTGAACTTGGCAACAACTTCCCCTTGCGCTGGCAACGTTCGCCGGTCGAATTCCGCCAGGATGTTTTCGATGAGCTGCAGCAGATCTGCGAATCGCTGGGCGGCGAACCCGGCGAACGCATCATCGCCAGCCAGAGCCGGTTGATGACCGCCCCTCCCTCGCTGCCGCCGCGCGCGGGCCTGGTGGAACAGGAGTTGAAGCGCAGCTTCCTGCAAAACGCCGATGACCTGATCGAGCAGCACCTTGACACCGTCCGCCAGGAACTGCGCTCCTGGCTGCATGGCGAAATGAACCGGCTGCTGCAGGACTCCCTGAAAAAGCCGGAATAGCCCTCGCCACCGTCATGACCGCCGGTCCGCAAGCGGCCTCGCGGTCTGGCGCGGGCGGAT
>CAZPZK010000227.1:0-5494 GCA_964591095.1 uncultured Moraxellaceae bacterium
TCTGTTATCTGGACGAGATTGTCGAGGCGCGCAAGGACACCACCGTGGTGCTGCACCCGCTGACCGACGACCGCCGCATCCTGCCCATCGAGCGCACCGGCGAGACGCTGGAAGCGCCGCCCGGCTTCATGCTGGTGGTGTCGTACAACCCCGGCTACCAGAACGCGCTGAAAAGCCTGAAGCCGTCGACGCGCCAGCGTTTCCTGGCCCTGCAGTTCGGCTTTCCGCCCCCCGCCGTGGAAACCGAAATCCTGATCGCGGAAAGCGATGTCGACCCCGCCACCGCCAAGCGGCTGGTGGCGCTGGGCGAACGCCTGCGCCTGCTGGCGCGGCAGGATCTGGAAGAAGCCGTCAGCACCCGGCTGCTGGTCTATGCCGCCAAGCTGGCGGTGGGCGGGTTGCCGCTGGCCGCCGCCTGCGAGGCGGCGCTGGTCGAGCCGCTGAGCGATGACCCCGCCGTCCAGTCCGCCCTGCGCGAAGTCGTTCGCGCCCAGTTCGGCTAAGGCCATGAACGAGCCGTCCGGGCTTCCTCCGCTGGCGGTGCAGGCGGCGGCGCTGTACCTGCTGAACCTGTTGCTGCTGCCCGGCCTGGCCTTTGCCGCGTTGCTCTACCTGTGGTGGCGAAACCGTGTGGCCGCCTCGCCGCTGGATCGCGGTCATCTGGCCAACGCCGTGCGCGGCAGCCTGCTGGCCGGGGCGATGCTGGTGGGGGTGACGCTGCTGATCCTGCTGCTGGGCGGCTTCGGTCAACCGGCAACCTGGGTCGTCCTGATTCTTTATGTGGTGACGGTGCATGCCGCCTTCGTGCTGATCGGCGTGCTGATGCTGGTGCGGGCGCTGGCCGGTCAGCCTTTCCATTTTCCATGGGTGGGGGTGAAAGATGCGTCGTGACCTGCCGCCGTTTGCGCCGCCGCCTTCGACGGTGAAGGTGCAGCGTCTGCGCCGCCTGACGCAGGCCGGTTTTTTCCTGTTATTCGTGTTCGCGCCCTTGCTGAACCTGTTTCGTTTCGATCTCGACGCCGGGCATTTCATCGTGCTGGGGCTGCCGTGGACGCTGGGCATCGACGATTTCACCGCCCATCGCATTTCCGGCGCGCATCTGGCGCTGAACCTGCTGCTGCGCGGGGTGTTGCCGATCGTGCTGGGCGTGCTGGCGGTACTCTACATTTCGTGGCGTTTCGGCCGCATCTATTGCGGCTGGCTGTGCCCGCATTTCTCGGTGGTGGAAACCCTCAACCAGACCCTGCGTCGCGCCATCGGCCGCCAGAGCGTCTGGGAGAAGCAGCCGCAACCGGCGCGCAATCCCGACGGCAGCGTGACCGAGCGCGATGCGATCTGGTGGCTGGCGGTGCTGCCGCTGGCGGTGGGTTTTGCCTTCCTGTGGGTGATCAGCTTCATGAGCTATGTCTGGGCGCCGTGGCCGATCTGGCACGGGTTGTTCCACGGCGGGCTGCCGCGTTTCCAGCAGATCATCCTCATCGTCGGCACCTTCCTGTTTTCGATGGAATTCCTGTTCGCCCGCCACCTCTTCTGCCGTTTCGCCTGCGCCGCCGGACTGTTCCAGAGCCTGGCGTGGATGGGCAACCGCAAAGCGATGGTGGTGGGCTTTGAACGCGGCCGCGCCCCGGAGTGCGCCGGTTGCGAGTCGGAATGCGACAACGCCTGCCCGATGCGGCTGAAGCCGCGCAACGTCAAGCGCATGATGTTCAGCTGCGTGCAGTGCGGGCAGTGCCTGAACGCCTGCGCCCATGTGCACCGCGACAATCCCGACGGCCCGCTGCTGCACTGGGTGCATGAAGACCGCGCCGGCGACGAGGCCTCCTTCAACACGCGGACGGCGAAGCAGGGCGGGCGCAACCGCATCCCGGTGACGCCGGTGCGGGAGGACTGAGCCGTGGAAGAATGGATCGGCGGGATCTGGGACCGGGTGGTGCGCCGCGTCGCCCATCGCGGTTTCCCCGAGGCGGCGGTGACGCTGGAGTCGATGCGCGAGGTGGTGGGGCCGTATTTCCGGGCGGTGGGCGGTGATGCCGGGGTGGCGCTGAAGTCCGGGTCGGCGGCGGCGCACGGGGCGCGGCGACGCTGGCTGGAACGGCTGGCGGGGACGGGGGAACGGGTCGATCTGGCCTGGCAGGACGCCGAGGCGCTGTACCTGCCCGATACCGTCGACACCTTTGCCGAGCCGGAACTGAACCGCGAACGGTATTTGTGGCTGGCGACGCTGGCCGCCTTCAGCGTCGGCGATGACGAACCCGATGGCTGGAGACGCAATGTCCGCGCCACCCGCGCCGTGCTGGACGTCTTGCCGGGCTGGCAAGGGCGTTATTGCCGGCTGGTCGAAGCCTGCCTGGCGCTGCGCACGCCTCCGGATTCGCTGCCGCCCGACGAAGCCGCGCTGGAACGCGCCGTGCGCGAGCAACTGCGGCATCCTGAACGCGACGTGCCGCGCCCGGCGACAAAGCGCCCGCACTGGCCGGTGCCGCTATGGCTGCGGCCGGAGATGCCGCCCGTGCGGCGTGACGCTCCCGGAACGCCGCCCGGCGAGCGCGAGACCGGCGACGACGGCCCGCGCGAGGACGATGACAACCGCCGCCGTTTCGCCGCCGAGCGCGTCGACATGCCGAAGACGGAGAACGGCATGCTGCTGCTGTTCCGCGCGGAAAGCATCTTCACCTGGAGTGAATACGTGCGCGTCAACCGTCCCACCGAGGACGACGAGGACGGCGACAACGCCCTGATGCGCGCCAAGGACATGGACACGCTGTCCGTCGCCCGCGACGGCAAGTCCGGCAAGAGCCGCGTCCGTTTTGACCTCGATCTGCCCGCCGCTGACATCGACGACACGCCGCTGGGGCCGGGCATTGCGTTGCCGGAATGGGACTGGCGCCAGCAGCAGTTGCTGCCGGATTACTGCCGTCTGGAACCGCTGCTGCCCAGGGCGGAGCCCTTGGCCGCGCTGCCGCCGGAATTGCGCGCGCCCGCTGCCGCGCTGCGCCGCCAGTTCGAGGCGCTGGCGCCACAGCCCGCCTGGCGCGGCAGTTCGCTGCAGGGCGAGGAGCTGGATCTGGACGCCTGCCTGCGTTTCGCCGCCGACCGGCTGGCCGGGACGGTGGCCGAGCCGGGCCTGTGGCGCGAACGCGTTCCCGCCAACCGCTCGCTGGCCTGCCTGCTGCTGGCCGATCTGTCGCTGTCCACCGATACCTGGGTGGGGCAGCGTCGTGTCATCGACGTCATCCGCGACAGCCTGTTCCTCTTCGCCGAGGCGATGTCCGCCACCCGCGACCGTTTCGGCCTGTACGGCTTTTCCTCGGTGAAGCGCCAGCATGTGCGTTTCCAGCTGCTGAAGGATTTTTCCGAACGTTACGACGCCGCCGTGCGCGGCCGCATCGCCGCGATCAAGCCCGGCTTCTACACCCGCATGGGCGCGGCCATCCGCCACAGCACGGCCATCCTCAAGGAACAACCCGCCGAGCGCCGCCTGCTGCTGGTGCTGACCGACGGCAAGCCCAACGACATCGACCACTATGAGGGCCGCTACGGTATTGAGGACACCCGCCATGCCGTGCGCGCCGCCCGCGAGGCCGGGCTGACGGTGTTCTGCGTCACTGTCGACCGCGACGCGGCGGATTACCTGCCGCACCTGTTCGGCGCGCAGGGCTGCGTGGTGGTCCATGACGCCAACGAGCTGCCGAAATTGTTGCCGCGCTTGTACGTCCAGCTGACAAAACGCCAATGAATTCAGCGGCAAGTCGTTGCCGCGCGCGACCTCCCCCGCCATTCGGCCAGGGCGTCCCCCCCTCGACGGAACGATATCGAATGATTAGCTAAATTGACTTTAATCAATCGTGGCTTGCGGGTACGGGTTTATAACAAAAACAAGAAAGGCCCTACAGCCTGTACAGAAATACAACCCCGGGGGAACGGGCGGCATCGCCCGGAATTTCGGAGAAAGGGCATGGCCCGGCGGGTGCCGGGCGATCCGATTCGCATGTCAATATAGGGGGAACCCAGATGAAACCCACACGTAAATTCCTGGTCGGTCTGACGCTGGCCGCGCTGCCGTTTGCCGTCCAGCAAGCCTGGGCCGCCGACGCCCAGACCGCGCACGGCTCCGCCGCCGCCGCCAACTACGAGGGCGCGCCGTCGCCGTTGGCCGACGTGCCGATGCACCAGAACGTCAATCCCAAGGCGCCGCCGATGACGGAAACGGAATTCAAGCAGGGCCAGCAAATCTATTTTGAACGCTGCGCCGGTTGTCACGGCGTGCTGCGCAAGGGCGCCACCGGTAAGCCGTTGACCCCGGACATCACGCTGGAAAAGGGCAGCGACTACCTCAAGGCCTTCATCAACTACGGTTCGCCCGCCGGCATGCCCAACTGGGGCACCTCGGGCGAATTGACCGACGCCCAGGTCGACCTGATGGCGCGCTATATCCAGCAGGAACCGCCGCAACCGCCCGAGTTCAGTATGGCGGACATGCGGGGCACCTGGAAGGTGCTGATTCCGGCCGACAAGCGCCCCAAGAAAAAGATGAACAAGATCAATATCGACAACCTGTTCTCCGTCACGCTGCGCGATGCCGGGCAGGTGGCGTTGATCGATGGCGATACCAAGAAGATCGTCAGCATCATCAAGACCGGTTATGCGGTGCACATCTCGCGCCTGTCGAAGTCGGGCCGTTACCTGTACGTGATCGGCCGTGATGCCCGCATCAACCTCATCGACCTGTGGATGGAAAAGCCGGACAACGTCGCCGAAATCAAGATCGGCCTCGAAGCGCGTTCCGTGGACACTTCCAAGTACAAGGGCTTCGAGGACAAGCTGGCCGTGGCCGGTTCCTACTGGCCGCCGCAATTCGTGATCATGAAGGGCGATACCCTGGAACCGCTGAAGATCGTTTCCACCCGCGGCATGACCGTCGATCCGCAGGAATATCACCCGGAACCGCGCGTGGCCTCGATCGTCGCCAGCGAATTCCATCCGGAGTGGATTATCAACGTCAAGGAAACCGGCAAGATCATGATGGTCGACTACTCCGACCTGACCAACCTGAAGACCACCACCATTGATGCCGCGCGCTTCCTGCATGACGGCGGCTGGGATGCGACCAAGCGCTACTTCCTGGTGGCGGCCAACAAGTCCAACAAGATCGCGGTCGTGGATTCCAAGACCGGCAAGCTGGCGAAGCTGGTGGATGTGGGCGCCATTCCGCACCCCGGACGCGGCGCCAACTTCACCCACCCGGTCTTTGGTCCGGTCTGGTCTTCCGGTCACTTGGGCGATGACTCGATCGCGCTGATCGGCACCGACCCCGCCAAGCATCCGGCCAACGCCTGGCGCATGGTGCAGAAGCTGACGGGTCAGGGCGGCGGTTCGCTGTTCATCAAGACGCATCCCAAGTCGCGCAACCTGTGGGTGGATACCACGCTGAACCCCGATGCCGCCACCAGCCAGTCGATCGCCGTGTATGACATCGGCCAGATGGACGGCAAGA
>CAZPZK010000228.1:0-5491 GCA_964591095.1 uncultured Moraxellaceae bacterium
CGGGCTGGCGGAGCCGGTTCTTTGGTTTGGCATCGATAACACCCAGGACTAAGCCGGTCGTAGTCGGCAGTCCCAGGCATCACTGGGCATCAAGAAGCTCAGGCGGCTTCCGTGATGTAATCATCTCAACCGGCGGGAGCCGGGTCTTCTCCGGCGATTGCCGCCTTCCGACGTTCCATGATCCGCTGCTTCTGCTCAAGAATCCTGGCCTCATCGGCCTCGGAAAGCTTGAGGATGCGCCACGGGCCGGTGTCCTGCCAGGTGGCGGCGGGGGTTTCGGGCGGTGTTTCGGCTGTTGTTGCGGTCGCCGCATCGGTATCTTCCGCCGGCGGTTCGTCGCTGTTCGGAGTATCCGCGATCGGGGCGGGAGGAGGGCACAGGGTTTCCAGCTGGTTGGCGGCCTTCAGGTTGTCGATCAGCGGGGGTAGGCCCGTGATCAGCAATTCCCGGGCGTTGCCGCGTCGCGCCAGTTGCATGACTTCATCCAGGGCCACGCCCTCGTCGCGTCCGCCTTGGTCCGTAATTGCCGCCTTGACCGGCAGGATGAAGAGCTTGGCATTGCGACGCAATTGATAGGCGGCATCCGCCAGCGACAGGAAGAGCCGGGCGCAGGCCAAGGCCCGCTGCATGCAAGCGCCAACCTCGTCGCCTTCAAAACGAACCGTGGCGCCTTCCGGGCCGAAAGCGTGCATCATGCGGCCCTGATAGAGCCTGCCGGCGCGTTGCAACAATTTCTCCAGAATGACCAGCATCTGGTCCGCCGTGGTGGCGTTGACGCGTTGCAGCAGTCCTTTCGTGTCTTCGAGGGAAATTTGCAGGAAAACCGTCGCGGCGGGCGGTAGCGGTTCCGGCTCCTTCACCTCGCCTTCCGGCTCGGGCTCCTTGCGTCGCAAGGGCGGCAAAGGCTGGAGGATGGGGACGCGGATATTGGCGAAGCGTTCCGGCCAGATCAGCCAGGACCCGAAAAGGATGTGCATCAGCAGCGAGAACAGCAACGAGGCGCTGCTGGAACGAAGGATTTCGCCCGTGGCCGGGGATGCCAGCACCAATTCGGCGGTGCCCAGCGGCTTTTGCTCCAGGCTGATGGCGGCTTGAAAGACCGGCCCGTTGAGGGTCGGCGCCTTGCCGCCGGTCGCCTGCATGCCGGCGTCAATACCGGTGACCTTCAGGCGGAGCACCCCTTCCGCTTGTCCAAACCGGTCAGCCATCAAGCCCAGCCCCACGCGATCCTTGTTCATGATCAGCGGCGCGGCGTTGCTGGCCAATTGCGCGGCCAGCAGTTCGCCGACCGGCTTCTGGGCGCGCTCAACCTCGTGCTTGGCGCTGCCGACCAGCAACGCGGCATGAACGAGAAAACTCACCGCAAGCACGATGACTAGACTGCGTGACTGGATCAATTGGGCCCCCTCGTCGAACAGGAAAGCAGTAAAGACAAAAAACGAATTATAATCGCGGACTTGAAGGCGTGAGCATAGCCGATTGTCAGGCAATTCACTATCATCCGCCGTTAATTTGCCCTCATTTACGCGGGACACCATGCGCGAAATCATCCTAATGTCATTTGCCGGAGCGCCAGCCTGATGCAGGTATTGGCCAGCCATTCGGTCAATATCCTGGACGTGGGTCAGGCGGTCATCCATGACCAGTTGTCGCTGGGGGTGGTTGTCGAGTCGCCATCCCCGATGGAATCCGCGCTATTGATGAAGGCAGTGTTGTTCCGGGCGCATGACCTCGGCTTGCAGGTGCGCTTCACGCCGATTACCACGGACAGCTATCACCAGTGGGTGGGCGGCCAGGGCAAGTCCCGCTATATTGTCACCCTGCTGGCGCGCAAGATCACCGCCGCGCATCTGGCCGAAGTTTCACGGATCGTGGCCGAAAATGATCTCAACATTGACGGCCTGACCCGGTTATCCGGCCGCGTCATGCTGGAAGGGGAGCAACAGGGGCCGGGCAAGGCCTGCGTCGAATTTTCCGTGCGCGGCGAGCCCGCCAACATCAATCGGATGCGGGCTGAGTTCCTGCGCCTGGCCAATGAGTTGAGTGTCGATATCGCGTTTCAGCGCGATGATGCCTATCGCCGCAACCGCCGCATTGTTTGCTTCGACATGGATTCCACCCTGATCGAGCACGAGGTCATCGACGAACTGGCGAAGGCGGCCGGTGTCGGTGAGCAAGTGGCGGCCATTACCGAGCGCGCCATGCAGGGTGAACTGGACTTCAAGCAAAGCTTTGAAGCACGGGTCGCCTTGTTGCAGGGACTGAACGCCAGCGTACTGGCGGAAATCGCCGGCCGCCTGAAACTGAGCGAGGGCGCCGAGCATCTGGTCCGAACCCTGAAGGTCCTGGGCTACAAGACCGCCATCCTGTCCGGGGGGTTTACCTATTTCGGCCAGTACCTGCAGAGCCGGCTGGGGATTGATTATGTCTTTGCCAACGATCTGGAAATCGTCGATGGCCGGGTCACCGGCCGCGTGGTGGGCCAGGTTGTCGATGGCCAGCGCAAGGCGGAACTGCTGCGGGAAATCGCCCGCCGCGAAGGGGTTCATCTGGAGCAGGTGATCGCGGTGGGCGACGGCGCCAATGATCTGCCCATGCTCTCCATTGCCGGTCTGGGGATCGCCTTTCGCGCCAAGCCGCTGGTTCGGCAGAATGCGCGCCAGGCCATATCAACGCTGGGCCTGGATGGCATCCTCTATCTGCTGGGGGTGCGGGATCGGGATCTGGATATCGGCCGCTGAGAATCATCGGGAACCGGTTGCAGCGCCGGCTTCGCGTGGCTTCAACTCCGCGAGGATGCCTCGGCGTTCATCCAGCAACACCAGATAACCGTTGCTTTTAACCCGCATGACGTAATGCGTGCGTTCCAGAAGGGCTAACAGCACTTGTTCCTGGGAGGCCAGGTCCTGGCAGTAGTGGCGGGTGCTCGCCACGCGGCCAAGAGTGATTCGCGTGTCCTCGCGGCGGTATTCGCCGTGGAAGGTATTGCATCCGGTATTGCCGGACAACCGCCCGTGATCAAAGTCCAGCCCCGGCCGCAGGTCCGGCGTGGAGGTCCGGATCGGGCGCGTATCCGCTTGCACGAATTCCCATCGGCTTTGATCGAAGGCCTCGTTCAAGTGCGGATGGACTTCAATCTGCGAGCTGACGGCAGGCTCCGTCGGGGTGATGGTCATCAGCCGGGGGGCGGGGGCCGTGGCGCAGGCCATCAGCCAGAGACAGCCCAGACAGGCGGTCAATCGGATCGTCGGGGTCATGGACAGGGTCTTGTGTGACTCCCCTCCCGCAGCAGGAGGGGAGGCGGGTCGTTAACGTGAGCGTGCCTGTTCGGCATAGGAGCGGTAGGCGGCGGCCACGGCGGCGCCGGCTTCCGTCCGGACGCCCTGAGTCGCGAGCACGGACTCCAGGGCGTTCAGGCAGGCGATAACGTTTTCCACCCGGCTGGAATAGCCCATCAGCCCGATGCGCCAGATCTTGCCGGCCAAGGCGCCAAGCCCGGCCCCGATTTCAATGCCGTGCTGTTGCAGCAGCGAGGCGCGCACCTGTTTGTCATCCAGACCGCCGGGAATGTGAATCGAATTCAACTGCGGCAGACGAGCCGACTCTTCGACGACAAACTCAATACCCAACTCGGACAACCCTGCCTTGAGCGCCTGATGGTTGCTGCGATGGCGGGTCCAGGCGTTTTCCAGGCCTTCCTGTTGCAGTACCAGCAAGGCCTCATGCAGGGCATACAGGCTGTTGGTCGGGGCGGTATGGTGGTAGGTCCGGGTGGTTTCGCCCCAGTAGCCCAGCAGCAGGTTGAGATCCAGAAACCAGCTTTGGCTCTTTTGGCCGCGCGCCTTGACGACATCGACGGCGCGCTGGCTGAAAGTGATCGGAGACAGGCCGGGAGTGCAGGACAGGCATTTCTGGCTGCCGGAATAGACCGCGTCGGCCTGCCACTGGTCCACCAGTACCGGGACGCCGCCCAGGGAGGTAACCGTGTCCACGATGGTCAGCGCGCCGTGCTCCCGGGCGATGGCGCACAGGGTGTCGGCATCCGACAGGGCGCCGGTTGACGTCTCCGCATGGACAAAGGCCAACACTTTCGCATCCGGGTGCTGACGGAAGGCGTCGCGAACTTTTTGCGGGTTGACCGGCTCGCCCCAGGTGTCGTCAATGATGATGGCGGTGCCGCCGCTGCGTTCAACGTTTTCGACCATGCGGCCGCCAAACACGCCGTTGCGACAGACAATGACCTTGTCGCCCCGGTTGACGAGGTTGACGAAGCACATTTCCATGCCCGCCGAGCCAGGTCCGGATACCGGGAAGGTCAGCGCGTTACGGGTCTGGAAGGCATAGCGCAGCAGGGACTTCAATTCTTCCATCATGCCGACGAAGCTGGGGTCCAGATAGCCGATAGTGGGTTTGGCCAGCGCCTGCAGAACACGGGTGGAGATGTCGGATGGGCCGGGGCCAAGCAGGCGGCGTTGCGGCGGGGTGTAGGCAAGCGGGGTAATTTCGGGTTGCATCAGCATGATGGCGGTTGTTCCTTATACTAGGCTATTGTCGTTGTGTGCCCAAGCCTAGCGAGCCTCTTCCCAACATGCAATTGCTGAAAAGGGCGGCTTCGTGCGGTTTTTGTGCAATGAATGCCCAAAACGACAATGCCGCGGGGGAGAGACCAGCGGCATTGTCGTAATCGTGACGGGTAGCGTCAGCTCTGGCTTTCGTAGACCAGGTTTTCCGAGGGAGGTTGCAGGTAGTAACCCTGGAGATAACGTACCCCCATCGTCCACAATTTGGAAACGGTGCCCGCATTCTCGACATAGGACACGATCAGCCGCTTGTTGAGGGCATTGATGTCAACCGCCATTTTCTTGGTCATGTCGAGATGTTCTTCCTTGCTCAGGTCCTGGGTAAAGGAGCGGTCAAGCTTGATGTAATCGACATCGACATGCTTGAGTGTATTGAGCGGGTTGACCGTGCAACCGAAGTTGGTGATCGAAACCGGAATGCTGGCGGCCTTGAGCAGGGCGCTGTGTTCCTTGGCCTGCTTGAGGTAAGTCACCACATCGTTTTCGGAGAACTGGATGACCAGCGGTTGCCCCTTCGGGTCGATGGCCATGGCCAGTTTTCCTGCCAGGTCCGCCAGAGCGGGATCCTGCAGGGACTCCGCCGTCAGGTTGATCAACAGGCGGCTGCCGGGATGCCGGGCCAGATGCTCCTTGAGTCGCTTGCTGGCATTGATCAGCACCCAGCGGTCAATCTTGCTGCCGAGCTGGTAGCGCTGGGCAACCGGCATGAACTCATCCGGCGTCATTAGCTTGCCATCGGCCAGCGGCAACCGGACAAAGACTTCGAAGAACTGGGCATTCTCATCTTCAACGTCAAACAGCGGCTGGAACAGCAGCTTGAACTTGCTTTGTTCCAGGGCCTCGGCCAGTAATTCACGCAGCGCGGAATCGTTGGCGGCGGCGTTTTCGGCGGGGTTGTAGACGTTGACGCC
>CAZPZK010000229.1:0-5489 GCA_964591095.1 uncultured Moraxellaceae bacterium
TCCTTGCCCACTTCGTTGGTGAAGCGGTGGTGCTGCATGTGGCCCCAGCGCAGCAGCTTGGGCGACACATAGGGCAGCAGCAGGTTGATGGTCAGCACCGAAATCAGGGTGTTCACCCATTCCTTGTTGGAGGCCGAGCGGTGCACCGCCTCATGGATGGGGGTAAACAGGTAGTAGCCGATCAGCGAGCCGGGAATGGCCGCCAGCAACGGGTTCACCCACTCCATCGTGACGGCCACGATCAGGTACAGCGCCAGCGGCAGCGCCACGGCCAGGATGCCCACCACCGGCCAGGAAATGGGCGGCTTGATGTGCAGCTGCTTCAGCAACTCGGGATTGTCTTCGTCGTGTTCCACGTGGAACACCGGGCTTTCGGCGGTCATGGCAAGCCGCTCCGTCTATTCTCGGGTTGGGCATTTCATGATCAGCAAGCGGGCGCTCGGGAGAAAGGGACAATGCTGCCAAGGGGGGGGACAATGCTGCCAGTTGTGGCGGAATAAACCCGGTCAGGGCTGTTGTTCCTGGAATTCCTTCACCGACATCCCGAACCAGCGCTGGAAAGCGCGGCGGAAGCCGGAGGTGTCGCTGTAGCCCAGCGCCAGCGCCAGCGAGTCGGTGGTGTGGCGGCGGTCCTGCAGGTGGATGCGCGCCTGCCGCTGCAATTCCTCATCGTGCAGGGACTGGTAGCTGCGGCCCTCGTCCTTCAGCCGCCGCATCAGGGTGCGCGGGGACATGTTCAGGGCTTCGGCCACTTCCGGCAGGGTCCACAGGCGGCCGGGGTTATTGCGCAGCAGGGTCACAATCTGCGCGCTGACGGCGCTGGGTGCTTGCTGCAGGTCACGGAACTGCTGCTCGCATTGCTGCTCGGCCTGCAGCTTGGCCACCGGGTCGGCATGCAGCGAGGGGGTCTGCAGCAGGCGGATGGGCAGCACCAGCGCGGTTTCGGCACAGCCGAAGCGCACCGGCATGTGGAAGTGCTCTTGGTAGAGCGCGGCATGGGCGGGCGCGGGATAACCGATGTCCAGCCGCGCGTCCCGCAGGGGGCCGCCGGTAATGAACTCGATGCCGGTCTGGGCGCTGGCGAGGAAGGCTTCCAGCAGGAACAGGCCGGTATCGTCCAAGGCGCTGCGCAGGCGCAGGGTAAAACTGAGGAACTCGCCGTCGCTGTGCAGGCCGATGTCGATGAACTGGCCGCGGATGCTGTAGAAGCGGGCGATGGTGGACAGCGCCTCCCCCAACGTGGAACTGGTGTAGGCGGCCACCCCGATGGGGCCGTGGGTGGCGATGTGCAACTGCTGGCCCACCCGTAGCGCGAAGCCGGGTTCGGGCCGCAATTCCATGATCTTGCGCAACAGGTCGAGGTGACTGGCCAGCGACAGGTGGCTGTTCAGGCTGAACAGGTCGTCGGGGGCAATGCCGCTGCCGGACAGCAGCGCCGCCTGGCCCGCCTCGTCCAGCGAGAGGGTTTTCAGCAGCAGGCGCAGGTAGGCGGTGGCGACCAGCATGGCGGAGTCCGGGAGAAACACGAAGCCTGATCATGCCATAGCTTTTGCTTGGTGGCGGCGGAAAACCCCGGCGCCTTGCGCCGCGCCCTTTCCCCCCTCAACACGAATTGAATGCGAACCCGCTTTCACATTACCGTCGCTGCATTCCCCTGACTGCCCGGTGTGACGACATGACTCCTTCCCTCCCCAATCTGCGTCTGGACGGACAAGTGGCGCTGGTGACCGGCGCCTCCAGCGGCCTGGGCCGTTACTTCGCCCGCCTGCTGGCCGAGGCCGGGGCCGAAGTGGTGCTGGCCGCGCGGCGGCTGGAGGCCCTGCAGGCCGATGTGGACGCCTTGCGCGCCCAGGGACTGAAAGCGCACGCGGTGGCGATGGATGTCACGGACAAGGCGTCGGTGGGACAGGCCTTTGCGGCGGCGGAAGGCTTGCTGGGCAGTCGTCCCGTGCAGTTGCTGGTGAACAATGCCGGCATGTCGGGTCGCAGCCACTTCGTGAATCTGGAGGAGACGGAGTGGGATGCGGTGGTGGACACCAGCCTGAAGGGGGCCTATCTGGTGACGCGGGAAATGACCGTGCGCCTGATCGCCGCCGGCCAGCCGGGCAGCATCGTCAACATCGCCTCCATCCTGGGGCAGCGGGTCACGGCCTCGGTGTCGCCCTACTGTGCCGCCAAGGCGGGGCTGATCCATCTCACCAAGTCACTGGCGCTGGAACTGGCGCGTTACCGCATCCGGGTGAATGCGCTGGCGCCGGGCTATATCGCCACCGACATGAACCGCGATTTCTGGGAAACCGAGCCGGGGAAACAGATGCTGAAGCGGATTCCGCAGCGGCGGCTGGGCCAGCCGGAAGAGTTGGCCGGACCGCTGTTGCTGCTGCTGTCGGAGGCGGGGGCATTCATGACCGGGTCGTTGCTGACGGTGGACGGAGGACATGTGTGCAACAGCATCTGAGGCCGGGCCGGGCATCAATACCTCCCGTAGGGGCGCAATGCTTGCGTCCTCGTGGACGACACACTGTCTCTCCGGGCAGCGGGCTTATCGCAGCGACGGCTGTATTCAGGTGCAGGTTAAGGAGGGGGGCCGGGGAGAGCGGGCGCAAGCGTTGCGCCCCTACGTGTCGTTCCAAATGCAATCATCACCCCTCCACCATCTGCATCTCCCTTTCCAGATAATGCCCGATCATGTTCGCCAGTCCGTCAATCAGCTCCTCAAATGAAATCACCGGATTGCGCTCGTTCATGTGATGAATGAATGCATGCATCCCGCCATGGAGGCCACATTGACGATATGGCCCCGGTTGCGTTCGCGCATGCCCTGCAGGACCAGCCGCATGCCCGTGACCACGCCGCCCAGATTGATGGCGATTTCCCGCATCTGGGTTTCCGGCGACTGGTCGCAAAAGGCGCCCGTGCGCATGATCCCCGCGTTATTCACCAGCAGGTCGATGGGCCCCAATCGTTCCGCCTCGGCGATGAAGGCGGCAAAGGATGCGGGGTCGGCCACATCCAGGTGCAACGCCATGGCGCGCAAGCCGATGCCGTCCGCGACCTCCTGCGCGCAGGCCAGATCCAGGTCGCCGATCACGACCGTCGCGCCGCTCCGGGCCAGCGCCTCGGCCGTGGCCTTGCCGATACCCCGGCCGCCGCCGGTGACGCAGGCGACGACTCCGTCCAGTTTGATGGCCATGTCAGTTTCCTCCCCGGGGATAGCGCAGGCCGAAGTAGCCGACCACCTTCCACCCCTGGCCGTCCCGCAGCAGGGCGCGACCCAGATAGATGCCCGGCAGCAGCTCCACCAGTTCATCGCGGGTCCGGGGCAGCACCAGCGGATTGCCGTGCTCGGGGGAGTCGTAACGGATGGAGCGAACCTTGCCGAACGGGGCGACCGGAGAGGTCTCCACGGAGTGATAAAAGTCGAAGCCGATCAGTTCATGGGCGATCTTGCGGAAGCGATAGCCGGGCATGGCCAGCAGCGCCGGAATGCGGGAGCTTGCGGTCAGCCGGTTGTAACCGGTGCCGTTGGCGGCATTGAACGACTTGCCGGTCCAGCCGATCCGGCCAAGCCATTGCCCCAGCCGCACCAGGCGGTCCAGACCTTCCAGCCACAGGGAGCCGTAAAGGTTCATGACGATGCCTTCACAGTCGCCGTCCAGCTGTTCCGGGGCGGTGCCTTCGGCAAACAGGCCGTGCAGCCGGTCATGCTCGGAAGGGGCCTGCAGTTCGCGCAACCAGGTCCAGGCATCGGTGCGGGCCTGAACCGGATGGGTGACGGCCAGTTCCCGCAGTTGCTGCAATCGGGCGCTGTCTCCGGACCTGAAGCGGCCCGGGATATCGGAGGTTGTCGGCGTCAAGACGGGGGAAGCAGTGTGCATGGTAAGTCTCCCTTGCGGTTTCGGGGTGGGCGCCTGAAGCGCGGAGGCCGAAGTCAGCCCTGACCGGCCTCATCTAGAACCGATCGGTTCCAGATTTGGTCGGAAATTGTCCGGGCGTCAAGGTGGGGGGCGAATCCCGGCGGGGAAAAACGACGAACGGTAGAATCCGCCTTCTCCCGTCAGCGCGGCATGCCGGGTGTGTCATATACTCGGAGCAGGCAGAACAGCGTCGAGACCGGCCGGAACGGACCGGACGGGCAGGGGCGCGGGCAAGCGAGGCGGCATGACGACAGCAGGGCGGACTTATCAGGGTGAAACGGCGGAAGAGCGCACCCACAACCGGCGGCAATTGCTGATCGAAACCGCCTTTGCCTTGATGGCAACGGACGGTTGGCGGCATATGTCGCTCATCCAGTTTTGTCGCGAGGCCCAGCTCAGCAAGCGGTATTTCTACGAGAACTTCCCTGACCTGGAGGCGCTGGAGGATGCCGTGATCGATGAGATGACGGCGGGTTTCCTGCTGATGGGCCTGCAGGTTGCCCAATCGGCCCAGTCAGCCGGTGAGAATACCGAAACCCTGGTCCGCAAGGTGATGGCAGCCGCCATCCGGTGGCTGACCGAGGACCGCCGGCGTGTCCGGATCCTGTGCGGCGGCACCAGCAATAATCCGCGCGCCCAGGCGCATCGCAAATTTGTCATACGCTATCTGGCCCGGGAGGTCTCCACTTTTGCCAAGGCCTATCACGAAGCCAGGGAAGGGCTGACCGACCATCCGGGCGAGCCCATCGCGCTGACAGGCTCGGCGCTGTTGATCGGCGGTTCGATGGAGGCCGTTCAGGGCTGGCTGGAGGGTGACGTGCAGGCGACCGAGGAAGAATTCATTGAGTCCCTGGCGTCATTCTGGCTGGCGGTCAGTGACAGCGCGGTGGCGCAGACCAAGCAGCGCATGACGGAGACGGGCGAGGGCACCTCGGTCCCGGGATGATATGCCGCCCTGACGATTCCATTTTTCCGGAGCAAGACAGATGAAGATTACCCGTGACTGGGCCACGCCCCTGACCGCCAGCGCATTCCTGCTGGTGGCCGCCACCGGCGTGCTGATGTTCTTCCACCTCGATTCCGGTCTGAACAAGGAAGCCCACGAGTGGCTGAGCTGGGCCTTGCTGGCGGGCGTGGGCCTGCATGTGGTGAGCAACGTGGCCGCTTTCAAGAAGCATCTGGCGGGCCGTCGCGGACAAGTCATCGTTGGCGGGTTTGCGCTGCTGCTGGCGTTGAGCTTCATCCCGCTGGAGGAAGAGGGCGAGGACAAGCCCTTCATGGCGCCGGTGCGCGCCTTGTCGGCAACGCCGATCAGCACGCTGGCGCAGGTGGCCAACACCACGCCGGACGAGGTGTTGCAACGTCTGCAGAAGGCGGGGCTGAAACCGGCATCGGCTTCGCAGTCGGTGGCCGACCTGACCGGGCAAGACCCCCGGGCGCAGATGCGGGCGTTGAATGCGGCGCTGGGGAAAGTAGTGGATTGAAAGATGACTGATGGCTGAAATCCGTCCATGAGACGGATGAAAATCAGCCATTGCATGGACGATTTTCATCCGCTAAGCTCCGCCTATG
>CAZPZK010000230.1:0-5476 GCA_964591095.1 uncultured Moraxellaceae bacterium
GTGAAAGTGAACTCAGGATCAGGTATTTTGTTTTGATCGCACGCTCAAAAACAATATAGCCAAGTATCGGCCAGTGATGGCCCCATATAAGGTCAAAGTTTTCTTGTTTGAGGGCGGTTGGCGAGGAAAGGGGGTTGATAACGGAAACACCAATGCTGTTGAATAAGCTAATGATGGGTTCACGAATTATGAAACCCGCTACCGTTACGTGTGCCCCTGCTTCCTTAAAGGATTTTGCCAGATCAAAAGTGACGAGTTGGGAGCCTGCATAGCACTCCAGAAAATAGTTGGTGATCAGAACGTTATTTATTCCAAGCCGCTTCAATTCTTGTTGCATGTTAATTTCTCCTGATTTCGTTGCGGGCGCCTTACCACCGGAACATCGGCAGCGGCCGCGTGGGATGTTCCCGCAGTTGCTTGACCGACAACTGCGCCAGCCGCGCGTGAAATCCCGCATTGGGAAAGGCCTGAAGCACCTTCCAGACCAGGGTCAACGGCAGCCCGAAGCGGCGCAGTCCCTGGGTCACGTCCACCCAGTCCGCCTGACGGAACGCCTCGGCCAGAACGCCGCCGTCGCTGGCGGTCACCTTGTGGTGATCCAGGATCATCGCCTCGATCTCGGCGCACCAGCGGCCCAGGCCGTTGGCTGCCAGCCATTCCCGCGCCAGGGCGGCCGACGGCTCCAGGTAGTCGAGGCTATGATCGGTCCAGATCGCCAGGTCGTGAAAGGCCACGGCAATCGCCGCCTTGTCCAGCGATTCGGGGTCGTCGCGCGGGCTGAGCGCGGCAAAGAAGTTCAGCACGCGGCAGCAATGGTGGTAATACGCCGTAAAGTCGCGGCCCAGCAAGTCCTGGCGCTCGACGAGCAGTGCGTCCAGCCGGGGATGGCGGCGGATGATTTCCATAGCGGATACTCCTCAAAAAAACGGGGCGGGGGCGTCGCCACGAGCAAAAAGTCATTACAATCCGGACATTCCCTTCCGCATCAACTGCTTCGCCAAGGAGGCGATATGCCCTTTCCCCTCGCCGGGTTGCTTGGACTGGTTCTGGTCCTGTGGTCTTCCGTCGTCCATGCCGTCACTATCACCGATCTGGTCTCGCAAGCCAAGGGGGCGGCGTATCGCGTGACCGGACAGACGGTCTCGCTCCGTTCGTTCTCGCCGCAGGGGGATGTCGGCGTGGTGTCAATGGCGCGGGCGCAGTTTTCCGAAGACATGGTGCGCGCGGGCGACCCGAATGTGCGCAACCCGTTTGTGGTCAGCGCCAATTGCAAGGGTTTCGGCCGTGGTCAGTGGCTGGATACCCGGACCTGGATCTACCGCTTTGAGGATCGCCTGCCGGCGCTGCGCTGCGAGTTCCGCTTGGTCGCCAACCTGAAAAGCGTGCAGGGCAAGCCGGTGCGGGCCTATCCCCTGTATCACTTCACCCGGATCCAGGCGACCGTGGGTTACGACAGGAGCGCGGAGCGGGGGGTGCGGATCGTCGATTCCTGGCCGATGCACGGTTATCCGGTGATCGAGGATCAGGTGTTCCTGCTGAAGCTGGACAAGTCCACCGATGTGAAGTCGCTGCCGGGCAAGCTGTATTGCCTGACCTCCAATCTGCCCGAGCGCTTGCCGGTGCTGTTTTTGACGGCGGCGGAAACGCTGGCCTTCATTGCCGCGCAGACGCCCGAGGTGCGCGAGTGGTGGCGCCGCGACCGGGGGCGGGTCTGGCGCGATGAGAAGGGCGTGGAGCGCAGCGCCACGGTGCGGGAGTGGCGGGCGGTGAGTTGCGGCCGCCGCCTGACCGGTGGCGAAGGCCTGCGTCTGGTGATGAACCGGGAGGTGGCGACGCCGCAAGGCATCAGGCGCGGCTCGGATCAGGCGCTGTCCTTCGAGATCCGCAAGCCGTTCACCGCCGCGTTCAGTTGTTCGCGGCAAAGTCCGACCGCGCCCTGCGTGCCGCTGGCCGGCATGGAGGTGCGATTCTCGGAGGTGGTGACCGCGGAAAAGCTGGCCGCCATCCGCCTGCAGTCCGGAGTCACTGCTTGGTCGCCCGAACCGCCGGAAGGCGAGGAGTACGAGGGCGGCGACGGCACGGTGGCGCGTTTCAAGGGGCCGTTCCCGGCCAACGCCGCTTTCACCTTGACGCTGCCCGCCGGGCTGATGGACCCCTTCAACCGGCCGCTGGCCAATGCCGCCCGCTTCCCGCTGGCGGTGCGCACCGACACCTGGCCGCCGCTGGCGAAGTTCGCCGCCGATTTCGGGGTGGTGGAAACCGCCGTCGGCGCGGTGCCGCTGACCGTGCGCAACCTGGAAAGCACGTTGCCGGGCAAGACCGGCGTCACGCTGTATACGCAGAAGATGGACAACAGCGAGCAGGCTTTCATCCAGGCGCTGAAGCGCTATAGCACCGGTAATTATGGCCTGCTGGACAAGTCGTGGATTGCCCGCCAGCCCGGCGTGACCGCGCAGGAACTGCCGCGCAGCCTGTCGGCCAAGGAGTTCGAGGTGATCGGGCTGCCGGTGACGCAGGGCCTGTACCTGCATGAAGTGGAAAGCCGCTATCTGGGCGAATGGATTTCGCAGAAGCCGCAACCGGCCTATGTGCATGCGCTCAGCCTGGTGACCAACCTTGGCGTGCATGTGCAGATGGGCAAGGTGAACGGCCAGGTGTGGGTGACCGACCTGGCGGCGGGCAGGCCGGTGGCCAATGCCGCCGTCAGCGTCTGGGACTGCTATGACGAACGCCTGCTGTGGAGCGGCCAGACCAACGAGCAGGGCCTGGTGCGCGTTGATCGCGGCGTCTTTACCGACCGTCCCTATCAGGAAATCGAGAACAAGACCACGTGTCAGGGTTCGCCGTGGGTAATCATGGCCGCCAGCGGGTCGGACCGCAGCTTTGCGCTGTCCGAGTGGAATGGCGGCATCGAGTCGTGGCGCTTCAACCTGTATGGCGAAAATGACTATGCTTGCGAGTACGAGTGTGGCGGCTACGGTTATGGCGAAACCCGCACCGGCGATTATGTCGCGCATACCATTTTCGACCGCACGCTGCTGCGCGCCGGGGAAACGGTGCACATGCGTCATCTGCTGCGCCGCAACAAGCTGAGCGGCATCAGCGCGCCCGAGGCATCACTGAAGGTGAAGGCGGTGATGGTCGAGCATGCCGCCAGCGACACCCGTTTCGAGCTGCCCGCCGCGTTTACCGCCATCGGCAACGGCAGCAATGAATGGACCATTCCCAAGTCGGCCAAGCTGGGCGAGTACTGCGTTTATCTGCAACTGCCGGATGACAACCGGCTTTCCGGCGGCTGCTTCAAGGTGTCCGCCTTCCGCCTGCCGGTGCTGAAGGCCGATCTGGGCCTGCCCGCCGCGCCGGTGCTGCCCGCGCCGAACCTGCCGCTGCAATTGCAGTTGCAATACCTGAACGGCGGCGGCTACAGCAATGCGCCGGTAACGCTGCGCGGCAAGTTTGAAAGTGACGCCTACCCGGCGGTGAGTGGTTTTGACGAATTCAGTTTCTACTCGGTGCCGGTGATTCCGCCAAAGAACCCCGACGAATACGACTGGACCAGCAAGGACCTGCCCGAAACTGCGCTGACGCTGGATGACGCCGGCGGCCTGAATGCCTTGTCGCCCGCGCTGCCGGAGGTGGACCGCGTCAGCCGCTTGCGCATGGAAATGGAATTCCGCGACCCCAGCGGCGAAACCCAGACCGTAGGCGCCAGCACGCAGTTGTGGCCAGCGGCGGTGCTGCCGGGGTTGCGCGTGCTGTCCTCATGGCTGGGCGGTGACGGGCCGGTGGTGGTGGAAGCGATTGTGGTTGATCGTAACGGCAAGCCGGTGGCGAATTCGCCCGTGGAAATCCAGGGCGCGCTGATGTATTGGGACTCCCACCGCAAGCGCACGCTGGGCGGCTACTACGCCTACGACTCCACCCGCCGTGAAGAGGCGGTGAAAGTGCCGTGCGGCAACCGCACCGACGCCCAGGGCCGCCTGCTGTGCAAGCTGCCGCTGAAGCGTTCCGGGGAGCTGAAGCTGAAGGTGATCGCCACCGACAATGACGCTCGCCGCGCCGCCACTGAAAGCACGGTGTGGGTGGCCGGGGCTGACGACTGGTGGTTTGACCAGGGAAATGACGACCGCATCGACGTGATCGCGGAGAAGAAGCAGTACGCCGTTGGCGACACGGCGCGCCTGCAGGTGCGGATGCCCTTCCGCGAAGCGACGGCGCTGGTGACCGTGGCCCGCGACGGCGTGATGGACAGTTTCGTGACCACGCTGGATGGCAAGGACCCGGTGGTGAGCGTGCCGGTGAAACCGGACTACGCGCCCAATGTCTATGTCTCGGTGATGGTGGTGCGCGGCCGCAACAACGCCATCCAGCCGACGGCGCTGGTCGATCTGGGCAAACCCGCCTTCAAACTGGGCATCGCCCAGCTGAAGGTGGGCTGGGAAGGCTACAAGCTGGGCGTGAGGGTGCAGACCGACAAGGCCGTGTACCATCCCCGCGACACGGTGCAGGCGACGGTGCAGGTGAGCAACGCCACCGCCCGCGACCGCCTGCCCGCCAATACCGAAGTGACGCTGGCGGTGGTGGATGAAGCGCTGCTGGAGCTGGCGGACAACAACTCCTGGGACCCGTTGCCGTCGCTGGTCAACGCCCGCGCTTTTGACCTGAACACCGCCACTAACCAGTTGCAGGTGGTGGGAAAGCGGCATTTCGGCAAGAAGGCGCTGCCCTCGGGCGGTGGCGGCGGTCGCGGCGGTTCCACCCGCGAGCTGCTGGACAGCCTGGTGTACTGGAAGGCGACGGCGACGGTGGATGCCGACGGCAAGGCGATCTTCAGTTTTCCGCTCAATGATTCGCTGTCGGCCTTCCGCGTCGTGGCGGTGGCGTCGAGCCGCGACCAGTTCGGCAACGGCTCGGCCACCATCCGCAGCACCCGCGAACTGCAGGTGCTGAGCGGCCTGCCGACGGTGGTGCGGCAGGGCGACCGCTATCAGGCCGAATTCACCGTGCGTAACAGTAGTGACCAGCCGGAAGCGGTGACGCTGACCGTGCGCTCCCCGGCGCTGGCGAAAGACTTCGTGACCGTGGTTGATCTGCCCGGCGGCCAGTCGACGCGGGTCACGGTGCCGGTGACGGTGCCGAAGCGCATTGACACGCTGGCCTGGGAGATCAGCGCCGTCAGCCCGCATTTCAGCGACCGGCTGAAGGTGTCGCAACAGGTGCTGACCGCCGCGCCCTTGCAAACGTTGGCCGGGGCGCTGACCCAGCTGTCGCCGGGCGCGCCCTATACGTTGCCGTTGACGTTGCCGGCGGGCAGTGCGGAAGAGGGCAGGATTGACCTCGACCTGCAACCCACGCTGACCGGCACGCTGGAGCCGGTGCGGCAATGGTTCCGCGACTATATCTACCTGTGCCTGGAACAGAAGACCACCAAGGCGGCGGGCCTGCAAAACCCGGCGCTGTGGACGGACATCATGGG
>CAZPZK010000231.1:0-5423 GCA_964591095.1 uncultured Moraxellaceae bacterium
GCCGCCAAGCCCGTCTCACCATGTGGGTGAGGTTTACCAGCATAGCCAGCGACAGCGGCGGACGCCAGACTTCCCCGGCGGTCATCAAGGAAACTGATAACCGGGGCGGGGAACCTAGTAAATCCTAGTATTGCGGGGGCTGTTTCTCCGGCGCGGGGTGCTAGTAAAAACTTGTATTTCGTCGCCGGGTGTACTCGGGAAAACTCACGTTCGGATGCTGACAAATGCTGACATTCGGCGGCCATTGCCGGGGCCGGGTTACAGCTCACCAGGGAGATGGCCAGCAGCATGGGCAGGGGGTTCTGTAGGTTTTGTAGGTACCCTCCCCCAGTGTTTTCAAATTCCATCATGTGGGGTTTCCTCCTTGCCGATGACCTCCTGAGCCTGGCGGATGGCGTCGATCAGCAGGCCGACACGCTCATTGGCAGGCATGGTCACTCCGCTCTTGGTGGGCAGCCATTCGCCCGTGTCGTCGTCGCGGTAGTGCTCGCGTATGTCCAGCCGGGTAGCGCCTTTGAAGGTCGCCAGCCGGACGATGATGCAGCGGGTTTTCCCCTTGGGGATGATCGCCAGCGGTTCGGGTTGGGTAGTCATGCTGCCGTCCCTCCCGGCTGGTCGCCGTCGTTGGCCGGGTCTTTCAGAATCGCCAGATACTGAGCCAGCGGGTTGACCGGCGCGGGGTCGGTGTCCACCAGTTCCAGCAGGTCATGCAACAGTTCAACCACTTCGGCATGTGGCCGGGGGCGGTGGCTGGGTTGCTTTGTGTCCAGGGCAAACAGCAGTTCAATGGCGTACTCGCGGACGGTCGCCAGCTTTTCGCCGTCGTTCAGTTCGTAGTCGTTCATGGTGACGGCTCCTACGCTGCCTTGCCGGTGGTGCGTCCGGCCTCGATGCGGGCCTGAATCCATGCCGTGACTTCGGCCTCGACCCACGCCACGGCTGAGCCGCCAAGGGAGACGGGGGCGGGGAATTCTCCGGCGCGGACTCGATCATAAATCCCGGTGCGGGAAAGGGCGGTCTTGTGCTGAACCTCCGGGAGCTTGATCAGGCGTGGTTGATTGTCTTGCTGGTTTCTTGCGGTGGTCATAAGTCATCTCCGGCGCGTGGCCTTATTGAGAATGACTAGGGGGATATATCGGGATTCCCTAGTCAGCCCTGCACTTGCAGGGCCGATATGGAATTTAAGGCACAGATAGGGCGGTATCTGCACCCTATGGGAATAGGGGGTATTGCAAACGCTCAAAGCATTGCGCCGCAATGGTTTTGATTTTCGACATGCTCACATGTCGTTTGTTGTGGCGACACAAGCCGTCGCCGGAAAGGCGCGGCTATTCGGTCACTCAGTACACGGCGTCATGGTCGCCAATATCCACCGGAACGATTTCATCGCCTGACACCATGAAATACAGGGTGATGCGATAGCTCAGATTGATGGAAACTGAGTGCAAGTCACTCAAACGGCCTTCCAGCTTGTGAAGCCGCAGCGAGGGGAGGAAGGGGTTCTGCTCCAGAAGCATCAAGGTCTTCTGGTACTTGTCGGCCAGATCAGGGTGACGTCTCAGGAATCGCGCCGCCTTGCGGTTGTAACTTGCAGTGTATGTAATCCGGCGGGGACTGCCGTCACGCGCCCCACATGGTCGGCCACGCTCTCCCGCACAAAACCACCGGCCTCGATATCCGCTCTGGCCTCGCGCAGCGCAGCCTCAAGCTCCATCTCCCGCATATGGTCGTAGGTTTCCACGGTCATACACTCCGGCTAGATAGCGGGATGATCTCGGCTCCGGCCTTCAGCTTGTCCAGGTAATCCGCCCACGCCTGCATCATGGCCTTCCTGTCATCAAGAAAGCGGGTCCGGTTGTAGGCGGTCCCCAGCGCATCAGGGACACTATGGGCAAGCTGGTGCTCGATGATCTCGGGCGGGAATTTCAGCCGCTCATGCAGCAGGGTCCGGGCCATGGCGCGGAAGCCATGGCCGGTCATTTGCTCCTTGGGAATATCCATCCGGCGCAGCGCGGAAAGGATGGCGTTATCGCTCATCGGCTTCTCATCGGTGCGCGGGCTGGGAAAGACATAGCGGGCGTGGCCGGTCAGCGGGTGCAGTTCGCGCAGGATTGAGACGGCTTGACGTGACAGAGGGACGACATGCGGGGTCTTGGTCTTGCTGGCGACAAATGACCATTCCCCCGCCTCAAGGTCAATATCCTTCCATTCGGCGGCGCGAAGCTCACCAGGGCGGACGAATACCAGCGGGGCAAGCCGCAGGGCGCAACGGGTGGTCAGCGTGCCGTGGTATCCGTCCAGCATCCGCAGCAGTGCGGCCACTTCTGACGGCTCGGTGACGGCGGCAAAGTTCTTGGTCCGGGCGGGTGGCAAGGCTCCGCGCAAGTCCTGCACGGGGTCACGCTCGGCGCGTCCGGTGGCCACGGCATACCGGAACACCTGCCCGCATGTTTGCAAGGCGCGGTGCGCGGTATCCAGTGCGCCACGGGCTTCAATGCGTCGCGCCATGGCCAGCAGCTCCGGCGCGGTGACTTCGGCAATGGGCCTGCCACCTACCCACGGGAAAACATCCTGCTCCATCCTGGTAATAACCTTGTCGGCGTGACCGGATGCCCAACCCGGCATCTTCCCCGCCAGCCACTCACGCGCCACGGCCTCGAAGCTGTTGGCGTCGCGTGTCACCTTGGCGGCCTTCTGAATCTTGCGCTCAATGCCGGGGTCTATGCCTTCGGCCAGCAGGGCGCGGGCGTCGTCGCGGCGGTCGCGGGCGGCCTTCAAGCCGACTTCGGGGTATGTCCCCATGGAAAGCAACTTCTCCTTACCCCCAAAGCGGTACTTGAGACGCCACCACTTACCCCCGTTCGGGGTCGCCAGAATGAATAATCCCCCGGTGTCAGAATGCTTCTCCGGCTTGGCTGGCGGCTTGAGTGTGCGCAGGAAGGAATCGGTCAGCGGCATGTCGGCGGCGCTCTCTGGGGGTAACAGGTGGCGGGGGTAGGTCAGTTACCCCCAATGTTACCCCCACTTACCCCCGGCTTCCATAGGCCTTGCTCGGCTTTCTACGGACATAAAAAAGGCCGGAAACCTTGCTGTTGCTTGGTGTTCCGGCCTTGCTCGGCCTTGTTGGGCCTTGTGTTTGGTGGACCGAAAGGGGATCGAACCCTCGACCTCCGCATTGCGAACGCGGCGCTCTCCCAGCTGAGCTATCGGCCCTGACTGACGTCATTGGAGGCATGATTTTAGCGAAAAAACCGAAAATGCCAAGCCCCTTTTTTCTATCGCTTATTTGCTGCGGTGTTCGTACACCCCCATCCAGTCCTCCGGCAGGCTGGCATGGCGCAATTCGGCGATCCGTTCCAGGTACATGCGGTACAGCACCCGCTCGGGGTCGGCCTTGTTCAGCTCGCGCAGAATTTTTTCAGCCTCATCCCATTCCCGGCTGTAATAATGATCCAGAGCCCGGTTGTAGGTCTCCACCCGGCCGCGACGACTGTCGCTGGCATCCTCCACGCGGCAAACCGGCTCGTAGACACAGACCGGCTCACGCTTGCCTTTGACGATGATCTTGTCCACCAGGCGGTAAAGGTAATTGGGCGCCAGGTCATAGGTGCCCTCACCCACCAGGATCTTGACGCCGTAGAACTTGGTCAGCCCTTCCAGTCGGGACCCCAGATTGACCGAGTCGCCGATTACCGTATAGGTGCGGCGATACTCCGAGCCCATGTCCCCCACATTCATGAAACCGGTGTTGATGCCAATGCCGATATGGATTTCCGGCAGGTGCCGGGCGGCAAATTGCGGAATCAGTTCATCCGCCGTCCGCTGCATGGCCATGGCAGCATCAATGGCATGCTCGGCATGGTTCTCGTCGGTCAACGGCGCGTTCCAGAAGGCCATCACCATGTCGCCCACATATTTGTCGATGGTGCCGTTGTGCGCGAAGATGACGCCGGTAATGGGCGTGAAGAAGTCATTGAGCATCTGCTTCAGCCGGTTGGCCCGCAGCCCTTCGGAAATGGTGGTAAAGCTGCGGATATCCGAGAACAGCACGGTCATGTGCCTGGACTCGCCTTCCATGTTGATCGTCTGGCTCCCGCTCAGTATCTGATCGACGTGCGCCGGCGGCACATACTGTCCGAACAGCGTCTTCATCTCGCGCTTCTGCAGATTGGAGCGCAGGAAGCCATAACTGATGTTGAAGATGGCGATGACCAGCGTGCAGAGGATCAGGATGGACAAGGGCAGGTCATAATGCGCCGATTTCCAGAAGGCCAGGTTGGCCAGCGTCAAAACCGCCAGCCAGCCCACGGAAACCACCAGCATATAGCCGGGCTCCAGACGGGGCAACACCAGCACAAAGGCCAGTCCGGCCAGCAGCAGCACGGTGAAGGTCAGTCCCGGCTCCCAGTCCGGACGGTAATAGGAATAATTGGTCTGTGCATTGCTTTGCAGCAGCGTGTCCAGCAAGTTGGCATGGACCTCGACGCCGGGGAAGCCCGTCTCCAAAGGCGTGGTGCGAAGGTCGGTCAATCCCAGCGCCGACGTACCCACCAGCACAATCGCGTTCTGCAACTCCGGAATGGGCCGCTCGCTGCGCAAGACCTTGGTCGCCGACACGTAGGGATAGCTGAACCCCTTGCCTTTGTAGGGGATCAGGGCAAGCCCGGCTTCATCGGTATAAATACGGTTGTCGCCGACCGTCAGGTACTCCAGCCGGGTCTGGCCGCCGGACTGAGCGGTTTTCATGTCAATCGGCGCTTTCAGGTACTTGCTGGCCATTTCCAGCGACAAGGCGCTGTAGAGTCCCTTGTCATAACGCAGCACCAGCGGAGAGCGGCGCATGATCCCGTCCGCGTCCGGGAGCGTGCTGATGTAACCCGCGCCGCGCGCGGACGAGGCAAACAGTGGCAGCATGCCGGTATAGTCCTTCATGCGGTGCACTGTCAGGCGGTCGGCCTCGCGGGCATCCAGCGGGACAAAGGGCTCGGGCAGCTGGCCGGACTGGATGCCCTCGCCATGCAGCAGGTAACCGATCACGGTCCGATCCTTCATGGCGGCGGCAAAGGCCGCGTCGCCGTCCAGTTGCGGCACCAGCCGCCGCAACTCCTCCGCCGCGCCGGGCGAGAGGCCTGGCGCGGCAAGCACCCGCGTCGCGGGGTTGAGCTCGGGCTCCGAAAACACGACGTCAAAACCGATGAGGGCGGTATTCTGCCGTTTCAGGGCCTCGACCAGATCGGCCACCCGCGCGCGCGGCCAAGGCCAGCGCCCCTCCTGCTTCAGGCTTTCCTCATCAATATCGACGATAACAATGGGCGGCCCCTTGGGCCTCTCCGGCGTCAGTAACTGGAAACGCCAGTCATAGATAATGGTGTCCATGCGCTGGGTCACGCGCTCGGCCAGACTCCCCGGCCGGTTAAGAACAA
>CAZPZK010000232.1:0-5408 GCA_964591095.1 uncultured Moraxellaceae bacterium
ATATAAGTATCATTGCCGTTTCCGCCAGCCATGGTATCTGCACCGGCAAGGCCGCTCAAAATGTTGGCGGCACTATTTCCAGTGATCATATTGCCTCCGGCGTTGCCAGTACCATTAATGGCAGAACTACCGGTAAGGACCATATTCTCCAGATTTGAGCCCAAGGTCCAGGTAATGGAGGTATTAACTGTATCAAGACCTTGTGATGATTCTTCTATAACAACATCACCGGCATTGTCCACCATATAGCCATCATCACCAGCGCCACCGCTCATGGTATCGGTCCCCGCGCCTCCATCGAGAATATTATTGCCACTGTTTCCCATAAGGGAATTAGCAAGCGAGTTACCTGTGCCGTTGATGTTGGCAGTGCCCGTCAGTAGCAGATTTTCTACTGTATCGGTCAGCATATATGTGATGGATGACTGCACCACATCGGTGCCTTGGCCGGCCAGTTCGGTGACTACATCATTAATATTGTCGACGGTATACGTATCGTTTCCCAAGCCGCCCGACATCATATCGGCCCCGCCTTGGCCATCCAGCAGGTCGTCTCCGCCATTACCGACCAGGGTATCATCCCCAAAGCCACCAGCCAGTGTGTCATTACCTTCGGTGCCGTTCAGGATAACGCCAACAGTAGACAAAGCGATGATTTGCGTCCGGCTGAGAGTGCCAGTGGACAACAAAATTTGCCAATTTGTGGTGTTGGCGGAGTCGAAGAAATTCAGGAGTGTTATCTTGTCAGTCGAGTTGTTGATGGCAACAACGATATCATTGCCGATGTGACTGCAGGTGATGTCATTTGCAGTATAGGCGAGCAAGCTAACTGTGTTAAGGTCGGTGCCACTGGTTTGGGTGTCATCAATGACATCCTGTCCGAACCCGCTGGCAAAAATATAGGTATCTGCACCCAAGCCACCTTTCAAAAGGTCATTGCCGGCCCCACCGTCAAGGCGGTTGACGCTGGTGTTTCCTGTTATCGTGTTGCTGAGTCCATTACCTGTTCCGTTAATATTACCAGTGCCAACCAGGATCAAATTTTCAACATTGGCATGTAAGCTCCATGTCATGGATGACTGGACTAAGTCTATACCTTCATTCATCAACTCAGTGATGGCGTCTTTGATGTTGTCAACAATATAAGTGTCATTGCCCTTGCCGCCGATTAGAATGTCGGCACCAGACCCTCCATCCAGTATATTGTCAGCAACATTGCCTGTGAGGATATTGTTCAAGGTATTGCCAGTGGCATTGATCGTAGCGGATTCTGTTAGAACGAGATTTTCAACATTGGCGGTTAATGTGTAATTGAAACTGGCCCAGACGGTGTCAGTTCCTTCGTTGCTAGCCTCGACAACTGTATGAAGTTTGGTAAGTACATAAAGGTCGTCGCCCAGCAATCCTTTAAAATAACCACCTGTCAGAGAGTTGCCATAAAATTTGTTGTTAAGTTCATTTCCAGTTATATAGCCCTTTACACTGGTAATAACACAGGCTTCAATATTGTCGCCCAAGGTATAATAACCTTTGACGCCCTCTTTTATCTCGATGGTGTCAAAGCCTTCATTGGTGTATTCTGTGATGGAGTGACTACGACGCTGTTGTGCGCCAGAAAGATCAAAGCTAATTATATAATAATCATCACCGGTACCGCCGAATAAATTGGATGCGACGCTCAGATCGAAAGGGGGGAGGGCCAGAAAAGCATTAAGAGTGTCATTGCCTGCACCGCCATAAATTTGGGGTTGAATGCTGAATGATGCGTCATACTCATAAAGATATGCTTGATCTATTTTTCCAACACTCAAGTAATCATTGCCATCACCACCATTCAAATAAGTAATATCAGAAACGTTGACCATATAATCGCCAAATATAATATCGCCAGAATATATGGTGTCGTCACCATCAAGGCCGTTAATTGTTTCGGTTCGTGATGTCACATTTTCAAGAGCAATAAGTGTTGATCCGATTAAAACGTCCGCTGATTCGCTGCCATTGATGGTGTTCATAATATTTTCCTTAATGATGATTAAAATGCAGTGTGCTGATCAAAGATACACCAGAAATCTGCCGGCAGCAACCAAGGAAGGAATAGGCAATAGCCTTCCCTGTCAATTCACCTTCTCCAAGCGCCCGATAGCCGAAGCCACTTCCTCAACGGCATCCGGATACCCCTCCAACCAGTGCTTTTCCGCCATCGCCATGCCTTTCTTCAACTTTGAAACAGCCGATACCGGCATTTCCCGCACCGCCTCCGTAATCGCCCCCGGAAAGCTCTCCGCCAGCGCCGCCAGCAACACGCTCGCCTGAAAAATGTCCTTGCCAACCTTTGCGTCCCGGTTTGTCCGCAACTGAGAAACGATCAGCTTGTGAATGGCAAAGCGCTCCGGCGCGGGTAAGCGCACCGGACAAATACCCGTCGCGCCCAGCAGCATCCCCATCTGCGTGCGCCCCAGCAAATAGGCCAGGTAAGGCAAGGTGGCCGCGTGCGCATTCAATTCCGGGACCGGGATCAGTCCGATGCTGTCGTTGCGGCTGGGCGCCAGCAGATCCACAATGAACCCGGACTTTCCCGCCTGCTTGAAGCTGGTGGAAGGCTCCTGCACCTTTAATCGCGGCACCTCCACAAAGTTGATGCCGGTGCTCTTCAGCACTTCCAGAAAATCGATGGGATTCTCCAGCGCGAGTGCTTCACGGCGGGCTATGTCGATGTCTTCGGTCTTGTAGCCGTCCGCGCGAACCCCCAACTGGTTGGTCAGTGCGCCAAAGGCGTGTGAACCAATCAGGGTGGCCCCCAGCCGGAACAAATCATGCAAATGCAAGGTGGCGAGGGTGACGTAGGAGGGCTTGTCGGCCACCTGATAGCCCGCGCTGACCAGAATGCGCACCTCGGAGAGCGCCGCGTTGATCTCGGCGATATCCTGCTCCAGCCGGGTGGCGCGCGCCACGGCCTCTTCGTCCCTGGTCAGGCCGATGTAGCGCTCGACAGGCTTGTTGGTCCCGTCCGAGTATCGGTGAACCAGGAATTCATCCTTGGCCTGATTGCGGCGGGTAGAGATTGTGCCGGGAGTGCCGGGGATGACCGGCATGCCACTGGCGACCTGCCCGGCCAGCGAATCATGCAGGGTGGTCAGGGCGGGGCTGAAGCGGGTGATCAAGGGGCGCGCCATGGCGGGTTCTCGCTATCCCATGATTCTTGGTTTTATGGGATATTTCAGGAATATCCCATAAAAATAGCAGTTATGGGATATTTGGCAACATGGAAATGGGGTCTGACTGAAATTCAGCCGGAGAAATGGCTGGCAGGACGCTATTTTGCAGCCTGTTCACCCATGAACAATCAACGAATCCCGCCTAATTTCCACATACTTGCCGCTCTCAAACGCCCGCGCAATCGCCCCGATATTCCTGCCAATCAAATCCAGCAAATCGTTGTTGGAAATATTCCCCGTTGAAATCAGCAGCAGCCGTTGCGGCCTGCCCAGAATCAGGAACGACTGCACAAAATCGTCGTCTTTGGTGACCACAATCCGCCCATCCCGATCGGCGCGGGCAATCACCTCGCTGTCCGCCGTCAGGTTTGCCTGCGGCAAATCAAGCGTATGCAGCGCATCAAAACCCGCCTCGTTCAGCCACTTCGCCAAACGGCGGGGCAATTGCGCATCCACCAGCAGCTTCATGCCACCAATAACTCCATCCGGTTCACATGCGACAGCCGCGCCGCATAGGCCAACACCGCCAGAATGTCAGCATGCTCCAGATCTTCGTAATCGGCCAGGATATCTTCAACCGTCATCCCGCTTGCCAGCCATTCCAGCACCGTTTCCACCGGATAACGCAAACCGCGAATGCAGGGCTTGCCGTGGCAGACGGCCGGGTCCATCGTAATTCGTTCGATCATGATCAAAATCCGCTCAAAGTCAGGACAGTATCGTCCCGATAGCGCCAAGACTCAATGCGCCTCATCCCAATTCCCCCCCACTCCCACTTCCACCAGCAACGGCACATCCAGGTTCGCCACCCCACCCATCGCCACCTTGAGCATCGCAGAAACGGCCTCAACCTGATCCTCCCTCACCTCCAACACCAATTCATCATGCACCTGCATGAGTAAGGTTGCATCAAACCGCTGCAGCTTCAGCTGCGCATCCACCGCAATCATCGCCCTTTTAATGATATCCGCCGCCGACCCCTGCAACGGCGCATTGATCGCCGCCCGTTCCGCCGCCTGACGCATCGCCGCATTCTTGCTGTTGATCTCCCGCACCGGCAACTTCCGCCCGAACAGCGTCTCCACAAAGCCCTGCTTCGCCGCCAGCGCCCGCGTCTCGTCCATGTAACGCTTCACCCCCGGATACCGGCTGAAATACAGCTCGATATACGCCTGCGCCTGCGGCCGCGACGCATTGATCTGCTTCGCCAGCCCGAACGCCGACATCCCGTACAGCAAGCCGAAATTGATCGCCTTCGCCGCGCGCCGCATCTCGTTCGTCACCTCCGCCAGCGGCACCCCCATCACCTCCGCCGCCGTCGCCTTGTGCACATCCTCGCCCAGCGTAAACGCCTCCAGCAGCCGCGCATCCCGGCTCAGGTGCGCCATCAGCCGCAACTCGATCTGCGAATAGTCCGCCGATACCAGCCGGTAGCCCGGCGGCGCAATGAAGGCCTGACGGATCATCCGCCCCTCTGCCGTACGCACCGGAATGTTCTGCAGGTTGGGGTCCGACGACGACAGCCGCCCCGTCGCCGCCACCGCCTGGTGATACGAGGTATGGATGCGGTGCGACACCGGATCGGCCAGCTGCGGCAGCTTGTCGGTGTAGGTGCCCTTCAGCTTGCTCAGGCCGCGATGCTCCAGCACCACCTTCGCCAGCTCGTGGTCCAGCCCCTCCAGCACCTCCTCGCCGGTGGCGTACTGGCCGCTGGCCGTCTTCTTGCCGCCCGGCAGCATCAGCTTGTCAAACAGCACCTCGCCCAGCTGCTTCGGCGACGCCACGTTGAACGGCATCCCGGCAATGGCGTGCGCCTGCGTCTCCAGCTCGGCCAGCCGCTTTGCCATGTTCTCGCTCAGGCGTTGCAACTGCGCGAAGTCCAGCAGCGCGCCCTTGGCTTCCATTTGTTGCAGAATCGGCGCTACCGGCATTTCAAGCTCGTGGAACAGGTGGTTCAGCTTCGGCTCGGCCAGCAGCAGCGGCTGGAAATGCTCCTTCAGGCGCAGGGTGATGTCGGCATCCTCGCAGGCGTAGGCGCTGGCCGGTTCCAGTTCAATCTGGTTGAAGCTCAGCTGCTTCACGCCCTTGCCGGCAATCTCCTCGAAGGTGGTGGTCTGGTAGTTCAGGTAGTGTTTCGCCAGGTCGTCCATGTTGTGGCGGGTGGCGGTGGCGTCCAGCACATAGCTGGCC
>CAZPZK010000233.1:0-5398 GCA_964591095.1 uncultured Moraxellaceae bacterium
ACCCAGGAGAGACCGAACATGCGCGTCTGTATTCATCGCGGGACTGCCGAAATCGGCGGTACCTGTATCGAAATAGAGTCTCAAGGATCCCGCATCGTACTTGATGCCGGATTACCCCTGTCTGACCCCACCACTAACCCTGAAACGCTAATCCCAGCCGTCGTCGGTCTACGGGGCGACAGCGGTGCGGATGTACCGACACTGTTGATCTCGCATCCCCATATGGACCATGCCGGATTGATTCGCTATATCAATCCACAAGTACCTGTCAGGATGGGGGCGGCAGGCAAACAGATACTGGATCGCACCGCTTTCTGGTTGGGGCATTCCGCAGACTCCCGCCTACATGTCCCATGGTCCAACGGTGAACCGTTTCAGATCCACGGCTTTACCGTTACCCCGTTCCTGGTGGATCACTCTGCTTATGATGCCTATGCCTTGTTGATTGAAGCGGAAGGAAAGCGGCTTTTCTACAGTGGCGATTTTCGGGGACATGGTCGCAAGCAGGCACTTTTTGAACGCATGTTGACGAAGCCTCCCGGTTCAATAGATGTTCTCTTCATGGAAGGCACAGTGATTGGTCGAGAAAGTGAGCCACGACGCTTTCCCACAGAGTCTGATCTGGAACAAACGTTTTATGCGCATCTTCAGACGGCCGAAGGACTGAGCATGCTTTGGACCTCTGCCCAGAATGTAGATCGGCTGGTAACGGTTTACCGCGCGGCCCTTCGGTGTGGAAAAGTCCTGGTGCTGGATGCTTTTACCGCCGAGATGCTGAACGCGACGGGCAATCCGCATATTCCCCAAGGGGATTGGACCAACATCCGGGTGTATTTCCCTGATTGGATGCGTAGAAATATCAAGGCGGGGAAGCATTTCGAAGTGCTGACGCGGTATCGGTCAAACCGGATTTATCTGGAAGATTTGGCGGTTGACCCTGCGAAGTATGTGCTGTTGTTCAGACCGTCAATGAAGGAAGAAATCAGCAAAGCCATTCCACTCACCGGGGCACAATTACTGTACTCCCACTGGGATGGCTATTTGCGGGAAGATGCTTCCAAGGTTGTACTGGCATGGTTGAAGGAGCAGGGGATTCCGTTGCATTCGGTGCATACCTCCGGTCATGCGTCGTTGCCTGACTTACAGCGCTTTGCCCAAGCGTTACAGCCGAAGAAGCTCGTGCCAATACACTCTTTTCAGACTTCTCGCTTTGAGGAGTTCTTTGCCAATGTCGAGCGTAAGCAAGATGGCGTCTGGTGGGATGTTTAAGGAGAAAGCAATATGACCACGTTGATTGAGCGTTTAAAGCTGTTCAATGCCAAGGAACGGTATTTCCTGTTGCGGCAAGTGTTGGGTGTAGAAGAATTCCATTTGGGACAACCCCTTCGCGGTCAATTGGAGGAGGCGCTTGGAATTGAAATTCCTGTGGCAGCACATCAGTTCGCGGCAATGGACTATCACCTCGATTGGGTTTATGCCGCGCTGCACAACCCTCCGTACAACGAGCCGCAAGTGAATCCGGATTTTGGACCAAAACTTGGCGGCAAGATGATTCGGGCCAGCCAAGAGGATATCGATTTCCTGATTGCGTTTGAGAAAGACGATGTTACCCACATCATTTTGCTGGAAGCCAAGGCCTATACAGGCTGGAGCCAGAAGCAGATCGATGACAAAACGGCACGCCTACGCAACATATTCCCTGAGGCCATTTTGAACTCAGGTGTCCGGCCGTATCTGGTTCTGATGTCGCCTTCAAAGGCTACTCGAATGAAGCCCAATGACTGCCCGTCCTGGATGCTCCGGAATGACAAATTCATCTGGATTGAGTTGGAAATTGACGTTTGCAAAAAGGTCACTCGGTGCAGTGAACAAGGGCTTCCTGCTCAGAAGGGCCAGCATTGGATGGTTGAAACCCGATAGGAACACAAGGGGGTAACTATGCTGATTGCATTGGACTATGACGGAACCTATACCGCTGATCCTGAGCTTTGGCTGGATTTCATCAAGCGAGCCCAATCACGTGGACATACCGTCATCTGCGTGACGATGCGTCATGACCATGAAACCCTTGACATGTGTCTGCGCCTGCAAGGCCGGGTAGAGGTGATCTGCTCGGCACGGCAGGCGAAACAGCTATTCCTCAAGGAGCAGGGGATTTACCCGGATATCTGGATCGACGATAACCCGAAGTGGCTATTTGAGGATGCGGGGTGAGCAGGGACTGAGGTGATCAAATCCTTGCTCATTCTGCTGTTGGGTGTAGATGCGGTTCAAACCCCAACCTGAACATGCCGACGATGGTGGGTGGAGTCAGTACCTGAACCTCGGTCTCAGCGGGGATCTCCATAACTTCCTTGGCGTAGCCGTGAAATGACCATGTCAACAATCCCCTTCGCGAGACCAACACGGCATTTCCACAGTATTCAACGAGAGTGCCAACCGGTAAATCGTGGATGCTTGCCGTGTAGGTCTTTTTCATCCCGCCGCGTATCTGTCGTTCCGCATGCAACTGTTTGTCGATGGCAGACACCAGCAGCGGCACCGTTCCAGAAGGGTGGATTTCTCCCCAAAAGCGTTTGAAGAGTGTGTGTCTGTCGCGCTGGCAAGTCCCGCAAGGACGGTGACCGGCGGCGAGGGCCGTCGCTTCATCAAGGAAGAACAGCTCCGAGTAGTGCCCTGGCGAGAAGACGCTGCGCCGGATGTCGCCGAAGCACAACAGGCAGGTCACCCACGATTTATGCTGCCAAGGACGAACAATCTCCCGGTGTTCGTTGTGAAGAATGCCCCGGTTACCCATCAGGGTGCCTCGGGTGGAAATGGCATGTAGCTTTCCCCAAGGGTCAACACGGTTACGTAAAGGAATGTGGGCTTGGCTCATGATGCCCCTCCGGGAGTTTCCTGATGGGGGGCTCCGGCTATGGCGGGTTCCTTTTCCACGCGCTTGTACTGCCGCGCCGCCTTCTTCAAAGTACGATGGATATGTTCACGCAGGTCTTCAGGCTCCAGCACTTCCAACGCGGGTCCCTGCGACAGGATCCACCATTCCAGTTGCCAGGTTTCCAGCACCTCAGCCTCCAGCCGATAGCTGCCATCCGGCAGGGCCGTTAATGTCTGTCCTTCGCTGAGTCGGGTTTCCTGCAAATGCAGCGCCAGCCATTTGTCGACGCGGGCCACCAGCCGGATGGTGCGTCCGCTGCCGAATTGCCCCACGCCTTGCCTCAGCGCCTCATCAATATCGAACCCCTCCGGTGTCATAACTGGGCGATCCAGCATTACCGCAGACTTGATCCGGTGCAGGGCGAACAGGCGCACGTCCTGATACTGGTAGGCCGTGGCCAGCAGGTAGGCGATCTGGCCGCGCTGGATCAGCCCTAATGGATGTAATGGAAGATCGGACGGCGAATCCGCGCCTGAATGGCGGTAGCTGACCTGTACCTGACGGCAATTCAGTACAGCATCCTGAATGACTTCCAGAACATCTTCATTGACCTTCGGCGGCAACAGCGGCTGCGTGGGCATGACCAGCCGGACCCGGTCGCGCCATCCGGCCTGAGGTGTCTGCTGGCGGATGGCATCCAGCCGCTTTTGGGAGAGATCGAAGAAGGGTTGCAGGTTTTTCAGCATGGCGCGGGGCCGCAGCGGGGTGACGATATCCGCCACCAGCTGCCAGAACAGCGCTTAGGGCAATGCCATGTTACCGGGGTTACGGGTCGCCCCCGGCATCCAGCGCCAGCGCGCGGGCCGGTCCTCCGTGGGCGTGATCGGAACCGCTTCGGCCAGTTCCACCAGATCACGCTCGACCTGACGCTGGCTGATGGGAAATCCAACACTCTTCAGGCGCTGGGTAATCTCCTCGGCGGTGAGGCCGTTGCCGCTGCCGGGCAGGAGATTGAGCATATCCCAGATGCGCAGCAGGGTGTCACGGGTGGAGCGTGTGGGCATGATCAACTCCGGGTGTCGTTTCGACACATTCTGTCGGAAGCGTAGGAATACTGGAACCCTGCCCACCACGGAGTTCTGATCATGCGCCGTCGTAAACGTATAGTCCCGAACAACCCCTTTGAACCGGCCGACGACAGCCTGCCCCTGTTGAACGATGACTTGCTGAAGCGTCTGGTCCTGCGCGCCATCGTCACACTGGGCGGGAGCAAGAACTTCCTGGGCTCGGAGTATTACGAAGACGAAGGACTGGCGATCTTTCTCGGCTTGCCCACCCAGGACGAGGGCATCGATGAGGACAATCCCTACTCCCGGCCGGAGACGCAGGGGAGGTTGCGGCGAATGTTGGCCGAAGTCGAGGCGACTTCGATGGCGTGGGAAGTTCTGCCTGCGCTACAGGAGAACAGTGCCCGCTTGGCTGACTTGATGGGCCTGGATGCGCTGGAACAACGCCTGCTGGAGTTCGCGGTCATCCTGCATAACCACCGCTTTCTGGGGGACGCCTGTGATTACATGAGCGGTCTCTCCAATCAGCGACTGATGCATGTGCTCTCGGTCCTGTTGGATGTTTCCCCCCTGGAGATGCGCGCCGCGCTGGCGCCGAAAGGCCGGCTGACCTCTTCGGGGCTGCTGACGGTGGACGTCAACAGCAACTGCCCGCTGGTCGGCAAGCTGGACTTGCTGTCCGAGCAGTTCTGCGAGCAGATGATTACCCGGATTGATGAGCCCGCGACCTTGTTGCGGGGCATGGTTCTGCCCAGTGGCAAGCCGACATTGACCCTGACGGATTACCCGCATCTGGCCGAGTCCCTGGACATCCTGCAACCCTACTTGCGCGTCGTGATTGCGCAGCGCCGACCCGGCGTCAATGTCCTGATCCACGGCCCGGCGGGCACGGGCAAGAGCCAGTTGACCCGGGTGATGGCGCAAGTCCTGGGGCAAACCCTGTTCGAGGTGACCAGTGAGGATGACAACGGCGACTCGGTGATCGGTGAACGTCGCTTGCGTTCCTATCGTCTGGCGCAGAACTTCCTGCGCGGTCGGGATGCCTTGCTGCTGTTCGACGAAATCGAGGACGTATTCAACGACGGTAACGAACTGTGGGGCAAGAAAAGCACCGCCCAAAGCCGCAAGGCCTGGATGAACCGGATGCTGGAGGAGAACCCGGTTCCCGCGTTCTGGTTGACCAACACGGTGCATGGCCTGGATCGTGCCTTCCTGCGCCGTTTTGACATGGTCCTGGAAGTGCCCGCGCCGCCCCGGATGCAACGGGAGCGGATTGTGCGGCAGCACAGCGACGGCTTGCTGGATGAACCCAGCATGCGCCGGTTGGCTGATGCCGAGGGGCTGACACCGGCGGTGATTACCCGGGCGGCGGATGTGATCCGGATGGTGCGCGACCAATTGCCGCCAGAGCGCTTGCCTGCCGCCATGACCCGGCTGGTCAGCAGCACGCTGG
>CAZPZK010000234.1:0-3049 GCA_964591095.1 uncultured Moraxellaceae bacterium
GGCGGCTCGATGCCGTTGGAGGCATTGTCGGCGAAGGCCAGCGAGATGGTGCCGGTGGGCGCGATCGACAGCAGGTGCGAGTTGCGCAGGCCGTGCTTGCGGATCTTCTTTTTCAGGTCATCCGGCAGGCGGGTAGCGAAGCTTTCGCCGCTCAGGTACTTGTCGGCGTCAAACAGGGGGAATGCACCGCGCTCCTGGGCCAGCTCCACGGACGCCAGATAAGCATGGTCGCGCAGGAAGATGGAAATGCGGCTGGCCATGTCGCGGGCCTCGGCGCTGTCATAACGCAGGCGCAACATGATCAGCGCATCGCCCAGCCCGGTAAAGCCGAGGCCGACGCGACGCTTGTTGGCCGCTTCCTTTGCCTGAGCGGGCAAGGGCCAGTGCGTGGAGTCCAGCACGTTGTCCAGCATGCGCACCGATACCGCGATGTTCACGGCGAAGGCGTTGAAATCAAAGGCGGCCTTGTCACTGTAGGCGTCGCGCACAAAGCGGGTCAGGTCGATGGAGCCGAGGCAGCAGCAGCCGTAGGGCGGTAAAGGCTGTTCAGCGCACTGCCCGGTCACCATGCCGTTGAAAATGACGGCGTTATGATCCGCTTGCGTGGTGTCAAAGACAGCCTCACGCCCCACATGGCGGATGGACGCAATGCGCGAGGCAAAACGCTGGGTCTTGCGCAGCAGTTTGCCGTCCATCCAGTCGCGCAACTTACTGTTTTTATTATCCAGCAGGAAACCGATCTCGCGCTCGAAGACGCCGCGCGACTCGCCGTCGATGATCAGCTCATGCGACGCCTGGCAGTCATGCAGGCGGGAACCGCCACGATCATCCGGCAAGGGGCGCTGATGAATCCGGGAAAACACACCAAAATTGGCCAGCAGCACCTGTACATCCTTCAGCAGCGACTCGTTGACCGAAGCCAGCCGCACTGAACAGGTTTGGCTGTTGGGGGAAATATTGACCGTGCCGTCGGTCTGGAACAGAGCGCGCAGATAGCCGCGCACGCAGTCCTCGCTGCCTTGCCAGACCACCTCCGGCACTTGCAGCTTTGTTTCACGGGTGAAGCCCAGCAAAGCCAGCGATCGCGCCAGGATCACCGACCGGATGAACACCAGATTGCGCTCCGGCACCGCCACGGCCCCGACCTGATAAGGGCGCGGCCCTTCGCCCAAGGTGGCGATCAGGCCATTGATCGTGTCGGTCACCGAATCCGCCAGGGCGCGGTCTTCGTTCCACAGGCTGACCACGGCGGCCTCCTGACCCTTGCCCCGGTTGGTGAAATGACCGTCACCGGCCATCAGGCCCAGCAGGACGCCCAGCGCCTCGCTGCCCTGCTCACCGAAACGCCCCTTGCCGGACTGGATCAGGATTTCATCACCCGGTTGCAGGTCCTTGAGCTTGACCTTGCCGCGCCGGGTGTAAAAATCGTGCCAGCGGGTGGCCTTGATCTCGTAACCGTCTTCGGTGACCACACGGTAGATGTCGGCCGACGGCGAAGTCATGAATACCGGCACGGCGGGACGGGTTTCCACGCCGCGCTCGCCGGTTTCCAGGGCGCGACGGTCCACGGTCACTTCCAGCGCCTCGCCCGACCGGTAAAGATCCCCGACCCGCACCAGCCCGCGCCCGGTCGCCAGACGGGTGTCGGCGGTGACGCAGGGGTTTGTCGCCTCGATCGTTTCGCAATAATGGAGGTTATTGTCCTGATTCATGCGATCCAGGAACAAAATGCCCGGCTCGGCATGGTCGTAGGTGGAACGCATGATCTGGTCCCACAGCTCGCGGGCGCGCACCTTGCGGTAGACCCACTGCCCGTCCTCGCGCTGCCACGCGCCCCTCTCCTTCCATTCCGGCGACGGCTCGGCCTTGTGCGCCAGCTCGACATCGCCATCCGCTTCCACCGCCCGCATGAAGGCGTCGGTCACGCCCACGGAGATGTTGAAATTGCGCAGGTCGCCCTCGTCCTTGGCATGGATGAAGGCTTCGATATCGGGATGGTCGCAGCGCAGCACGCCCATCTGCGCGCCGCGCCGCGCCCCGGCGGACTCCACGGTTTCGCAGGACCGGTCGAAGACGCGCATGTACGAGACCGGACCGCTGGCGCGCGACTGCGTGCCCTTCACGAACGCGCCGGACGGGCGGATGCTGGAGAAGTCATAGCCGACGCCGCCGCCGCGCCGCATGGTTTCGGCGGCCTCGGCCAGCGCGGTGTAGATGCCGGGGCGGCCGTCAACGGCCTCGGTGACGGCGTCGCCCACCGGCTGCACGAAGCAATTGATCAGCGTGGCGGTGAGCCGGGTGCCGGCGGCGGAATTGATGCGTCCGGCGGGAACAAAGCCGTTCTCCTGGGCTTCAAAGAAGCGCTGCTCCCACTCGGCGCGCACCGGCTCGGCTTCCACCCGCGCCAGCGCTTTCGCCACGCGCAAACGCACGTCCTGCACCGTCAGCTCCTCGCCCTTGGCGTATTTTTCGATCAGGACTTCGGCGGAAATGGGCTGCGGCGGCAAGGCGGTCACCGGGCGTTGATCGGCGGGCAGGGGTTCACGGACAGTCATGGGAGACTCCATTCAGGAAGCAGGGAATGGGGTGAGCATACGCCCGGCCGCCCTGGTTGTGAACCCCGGACCATGATTTTATATTTCATTATAAATCAATAGCTTGACTTAATTATTAGTGTTATCAACAGGATACAAACACTAGATATGGGGCTTCTTGCACGACACCGGCTGTCGCGTCTTTGACCGCCGTCAAGCGCGCGAGACTATCCGCGACACGACAGCCCCTCGGCGGAGGGGGCGTGCCGCCACGGCTTCTTAGGGATCGGGGAAAAAGATTGCGGGAGCACAGACCGCCGGGTCGCGGCGGCGGGGGAAAATGGTCAGCCCAGCCAGATGACGGAGGCCATGCGCCCGGTCTGGCTGTTGCGGCGGTAGGAATAAAACCGGGCGGCATCGGTATAGGTGCACATGCCGCCGCCGCTGATCATGCCCACCCCGGCTCGGGTCAGGCGCTGGCGGGCCAGTTCATACAGGTCGGCCAGGTACTTGCC
>CAZPZK010000234.1:3059-5354 GCA_964591095.1 uncultured Moraxellaceae bacterium
GCTGACCGCGGCGGGATAGGCGGCGATGAATTCCTGGCGCACGTCATCCCCCACCTCGAAGGCGTCGGGGCCGATGGCCGGTCCCAGCCAGCACATCACCTCGGCGGGATTCTCGAACTTGGCGAGGGTGTTTTCCAGCACGCCGTAGCACAGGCCGCGCCATCCGGCATGGGCGACGGCGACGCGGGTGCCGGTCTCGTTGCAGAAAAACACCGGCAGGCAGTCGGCGGTCATCACCACGCAGGGCAGGCCGCGCTGGGTGCTGGTGACGGCATCGGCTTCCGGTACGCTCTGCGCGCGCTTTTTCGGCTCGCTGAAGGCATCAATGACCGTGGTGCCGTGCACTTGTTGCAACCACTGGGGCGGGCCGCAGGGCGCGATCTCGTTGAGCAGGTTGAACAGGTGACGGCGGTTCTCGACCACGGCGGGAGCTTCATCGCCCACATGGAAAGCCAGATTGAAGCTGTCATAAGGCGCCTGGCTGACGCCGCCATGGCGGGTGGTCACCACGGCGCGGACATTGGCCGGCGCTGGCCAGTCCGGAAGGATCAGAGAATCCTCAAGACGCATGCTGCAACCCTCAGGAGGGAATAACGGATTGTCGGACGAGTTTAACAGAGAGTCTCCCCCCACCGAATTGTATTGTCCTACAACTTTAGTGAGAAGGCCGGTCAAGCGGCGCCAGCACGCCCCGGACTTCAAAGGCGGCATGCGCCCGTACTTCGCCGCCAAGGGTCCGCAGCTCCAGCCGGTAACGCCCGTGCTGTGGAGACCAAGCCATCGGCTCCCCGGCCGGCGCCAGCCGACGGCCGTTCAGCCACCAGTCCAGGGGTTCGCCACCGGTGCGGGCGCGCAGGATCATCTGCTGGACGCGGGCAGGCATGTCCGGATCAAGCGCCACGATGGTGCCATCCACGGGATAGACAATAGCCGCCACGGCATCCGCCTCATAATGCACCACCGCCTGCTGCGTGCCCGCCAGGAACCACTCGTCCACCGGCGGCAACGCCACGCCCTCAAACACCACCCGATGCCGGACCAGCCCTACAGGCGCAGTCGGTGGTCCGACATCATCGCCGCCCTGCTCCAGATGGCTGATCACCGTATGCCAGACCGGCGCCGCGCCGCTGATGCCGGAAACCTCGCGCATCGGCCGTCCCTGCATGTTGCCCACCCACACCGCCACCGTGTAATGGCGGGAAAAACCGACGCACCAATTGTCGCGCATGTCCTTGCTGGTGCCGGTCTTGACGGCCGTCCAGAACGGCGTCGCCAATGGATTTTCATAACCGAAGGTCAGGCTGCGGGCGTTGCGGTCGCTGAGGATGGAAGACAGGATGAAGGCGGTGGACGGCGACAGGCGCGGCACCTCCGGCGGTGGCGGGTTAACCGCCTCCCCGGTCGTCAGCCGCGCCGGTGACCACGCGCCGCCGTTGGCCAGCGCGCGATAGGCGTTGGCCAGCTCCCACAAAGTGATATCCGCGCCGCCCAGCGCCAGCGCCGAACCGTAGAACTCCGCCTCTTCCTTCAGCCCGAAGCCATAGCCGCGCAGCAGTTGCCAGAAGCCGTCGACGCCGGTCAGTTGCAGCGTGCGCACCGCCGGGACATTCAGCGACGAGGCCAGCGCCGTGCGCACCGTCACCGGCCCCTTGAAGTCATGCTCGTAGTTCTGCGGCACATACAGCCCGCGCTCGGTGGCGATGTTGACCGGGCTGTCTTCCAGCACCGTGGCGGCGGTCAGGCGGTTCTGCTCCAGCGCCAGCCCGTAGAGGAACGGCTTCAGCGTCGATCCGGCCTGGCGCTGCGCCTGCACGCTGTCCACCCACCGGCTGTCCTCGTCCAGGCCGCTGTTGCCGACATAGGCCAGCACCTCGCCGCTGCGGTTGTCCAGCACCAGCACCGCGCCGCCGTTGGCCTGTTGCGCCTGCAAGGACAGCAGTTGCTCGCGCAGCGCTTCCCCGGCGACGTGTTGCAGACGTCGGTCGAGCGTGGTCGTCACGTCCCGCCCGGCCACCGTCAGCAGGCGCGAGGCCAAGCTGAGCAGCGCCGGATCGTCGTCCAGCCCGAGGCTGCGGTTGCGCAAACGGCTGTCGGCCAGCGCATGCACGGCCGGGCAATCGGCGTCATAACCGGCGGATATCAGCACGCAGGCGCGCTTCGCCGCCTGTGCGGGCGTCATGTTCGGGGATGACAGCAGGCTGACCAGCAGGATGCTTTCGGCGCGATCGAGTCCGGCGGGACGCTTGCCGAACAGCGCCTGGCTGGCGGCGTCGATGCCCTGCAGGTCGCCGCGCC
>CAZPZK010000235.1:0-5299 GCA_964591095.1 uncultured Moraxellaceae bacterium
ACGACACCCAGCCAAAAGGCTGCGTCGCCATAGACATCATCACCTTCGGTGAGCGCTGCCATGAGACCGAATGCGACACACCCGATCCACAAAAAGATCCAGCAGAGCCAGATGAGATGTTTCATCCAGTCAGGCAACGTCAACCTCTTCTGGTTCAGGTAGTTCAGCCGCGATCTCCGCTACGGTACGGGGACGATCACCTGTGTACGTGCGGATCTCTTCCATGGTTGGAATGGGGGCGAACTTCGGAGGGTTCTTGGGATCGTAGTTCTTGTCGATGACGTAACCGTTGGCATCTTTGGGGGCGACAAAGATCGGCCCGAAGATGTATGCCAACGCACCTACGAAAACAACAACAATGAGAACTGCAATCATCGAATGTCCTTTCGACTGACGATGGTAGCGGCGGCAAAAGCAAAAGTGGCCAAAGGTCCTATGCAAACCGATCCGATGAACATCACTTTGTCTTCTATCGTCAAACGTCGACGAGTAGACGTTTCGACTCCGACCACCCAAGTCAATGCTCCGATACCAGACCAGAGTAAGATTGCAAGGATAATCATGAAGTCTCTTTCTCGCCGAAGAACACAGCGATGATGAAGGGAATAGCCCCGAGCAACACGCATGGAATGATGGTCACAAACCAACTCGGTGGGTTCGGATGACGATGCTGAGCAATCGCCCACCCGATCAACCCGAGCACAAGCCAGACCACCAACGCTATGACTACGTACATGTAGTTACCTTTCTTTACGGTATTGTATACCGTGCGATCTTGTCCGGTTTCTGGCTTGCTTATCCCGGACGGCACCCCACACCAATTATTTGCCTAGGGTGTATTACTTTTTGTCTTACTCTTTGAGTATTGTTTTTGAAGCTCCCGGCTTTTGATGCGGGGAGAATTTACTGGGTGTCAGGACTATTCTGTGCGGATCCTGCTTCTTTTAACCGCGTTTGAACTCTTACGAGTCACCCAGTGAGATGTTGTGGATCCACTGACCTCAGCATTCCTACTGATCCAGCTAGCTATTCAGCCGCCGGGTAGGCAACTATCTATCCACTTTGATAGTTGCAGGTGGGAGTCGAACCCACTGGAGAGAATTTTACCCAAGTACTCAGGTTGCGATCCTAAGCATTCCAGTCTTGAGCTATGACGACCATAGAGTAACCTCACAGGTCACCAACCATTGTACTTTCAACAGAAGAGGTACGTGGGTCGGCCAATATCTCGTGTTAAAGGATCATCTGGATATGATCACCACGAGTGGTCTTGAAAGCCTCCCTGGCTTATTTCATTCGCTACGGCCAATCAGCGAATGGGCTGCCTCCTTAAGTCTGCCCGGGTGCCATGGTCAACTTCCCGGCGACCTCGGAGCTTTGCGTTGTGACCCTTGAGGTACCGCCCCGAGACGGGGTTTCCCCCACAACCGCACGCACAGGTAACGTCCTGCATGACTGCACCCCTTCCCGGGTGTTGTCCACGGTCCGGGGCGACGCCAATCGCGCCCGGACCACTGTTGTTTTGTGCCCGAACACTACCACAAACACGCAGGTCAGGCCACGTTTCGAGGACCACGAGCGTGTGCCAGGAGATGTCGCCGGGGGTGTGGGTGCCTGCGTGGCCGAGTTTGGCGCGGGTGGTGCAGGTGTCGGGCCAGCCTTGCTCGCGGAGGTACTTGACGACCATGAGTTCGGTGGTGTGGCCGTGGGTGCGGTTGCGTCGGCCGCGTGCTGCGGCTTCGGCGGTCACCGGTCGCGTCCGTTCAGGAAGGCGTCGCGGTCCTCGTGCCACTGGTCCCATGCCTCCGACGAGAGGGCATCGGCCAGCGATGAGTCGGCCAGCAGCCGTTCCGCCTCGGCCAACCGGGCAGCGAGGTCGTCACGCTCGGCCAGGGCGACGAGGTGTGACTGCTCGGCGGTGCGGGTGACGGTCTGATCGGTGGTGCCGGTTCCGTGGATCTCTCCGTACAGGCGACCGCTCATCATCAGCGCCTTGGCGACCGGGGTGGGGTCCTTCTTGCCGGTGCCCCAGCACGCCATGCACGACGGCGCACCGATCTGGTGGGTGACGCCAGCAGGGAAAGGCTCGATCTCGCTGCCCTTGCATCGGGCGCAACGTTCGTCGTCGGCGCTCATCCCTCACCCCTGACCCGCTCGGCAACGTCATGGGGCAGCTGGAACACGCCCTGCTGGCCCTTGCACGGGATCGGGTCGCACGGCTGTACGTCGGTGAGCATCCAGCCCCAGCGGCCGGGGGTGAAGTCACCGAGGGGGAGCTGGTCGGTGATCGGGCTGACGGACCAGTAGGTGTCCAGGTTCACGGCCTTGGCGGTGCGCCAGAGCGCGAGGCCGTGTGCGTAGCTGGGTGCGATGTGGTGACGCCAGGCCAGGTCCAGCTCGTCGCGTCGGCCAAGGATCGGCAGGGTGTCGGCCACGACGGCCGTGCAGACCACAGCACTGAGCGGCAACGGCGTGAAGGTCGAGCCGGATGCCCAGTCCAAGCCGAAGCCGTGGTGGTGAAGCGCGCCGTGGATGGCGATGGACATCGACCTGTCGATCCCCGGCGTGCAGAGTTCGATCCCGTAGCCGCGGATGGCGGAAGGGTCAGCCCCGGCCACGATGGCAATGCGTTCGCCGCGCTCCATCGCCAGACCGGGCAGCCCGCGCACACCGTCGGGGCGCATCGGACCGTTCGGCGGGGCCGGGCGGGTCTCGATGGTCTTGATGCCGAGGGCGATGAGCGTGGCCCATGGTTGGCGTACGACGATGGCCTTCACGCTTCACCCCTGACCCGCTCGTGGGTGCGCCCCAAAGCGGCGAACACGACGACCGCGGCGAGGATGCTGAGGATCACGATGACGACCAGGAGTTCGATGAGCGTGAAGCCCTTGTTCTTCATCTGAAGAAACCTTCCCTTTTAAGTTGATCGATGAACGCTTTTGTCTTGAGACGAGACATATCAAGCTGCTTTTGGACGCGAAGATTTTCTCGTCGTTGTGACTTTGAGGTCATGTTGTTGAGTTTTGGCATGGTCTTTCTCTATGTAGTCATGATGGGACTCAAACCCACATCACCTATTTATCGGTCAGCACTAGTTCTTTATGCTACATGACTTCGATTTGAGGCCCAGCCCGGTTTCGAACGAGCGACAGCCATGCGCGCTGGCATGTCACTACACGGGTTCTTCCATTGACAGGACGCATTAACCAGCATGCTCCTGGACCGAGATCGGTGCTCATGTCGCTTGCAAACGACTACCCACAACTTTTCGGTGGACGTATCTCTCAAGAGCGGTGAGAGGGTTGATTTGTGTAGCCGCTTTTGGACTACGTGTAAGAACTTCAGGGAGCTTCCTCAACCAAGTCAGCTTTAATCCCCGTCTCGAAGGCTTTGCTTTTGCGCTATAAGATGGTGGTGATTTGCACTCGGTATAAACAGAAGCAAATATCATCTCACGGTCCGGCCACCACAGCCTTCCCAACCTTCCCAGCTCTCATAATACCCCTCCCCGATTGGAGAGGACGCTTTGAGCCTAAACCCTATTTGACTTCGCTCAAACGAAGGGCATACTGTTCCAGTGATTTCGGAACTTAGCGGGTATGCCAGCCGCAATCAAACTTGATCATTAAGACGCTCATAATTAGGTGCTGTAGTAAGTTAGACTAGAGCATTATGACCACCCCCTTTCAAGACTAATCGATGATTTTATGTTAAATGGAACGATTACTTCCAGCGTTTGGCCATGTGCCAGGTGTAAACCCGTTCGACCAACCTGTCTAGCCATCGTGAGATCATGAATGTCCTCTCTCTTGTTTCCTCAAGAGGTTCGCATCCCTCCCCCTTACCACTCAGAGTAGCGTGAAACATTGCTTTGTTTTACGATTTACCGATAAAGAGGTATGTAAGAGGTTTAGGGGTTGTTATATCCTTGTATTGCATGTTTGTGTAAAGACTAGACAAGAACAGTACAACTCAATCTATTATGTTGTGCTACTTGTCTTGTTTCACGCGAAACATGTAAAACACAGGTCTAAGACATGGTGGACACAACTTTCCGGGTGAAGTAGGCGTAACTCCAGTTGTTGTTCAGCGGTTCCGATGGAGTCCATCCATCGTCTTTCAATTCCTGGATATTCTTTCTTCGAGTATTTGCTCCTCTACCGATGTAGAATTCTTTCCTTTCTGTTGGCATCGTTTTTTTGTTCAGGTAGAGACCCATTAGTTTGCCCTTCTGATCGCACGGTCGAACAGCGCCAACATGTCATCCTTCTGCGTCAGCGGATCGTCGTTGAACTGTGGGATTAGACGACGGCGGGCTTCACGTGGAGTCCAGTCCTCGGGAAGACACTCTTCAAGAGCTTTTGCAGCAGCCTCAATCAAGATAACTTCTTCGTAGCTGAAAGGTGGATAGATCTGTCCAGAGACAATGAAGTTCAACGCACCTATCGCACAGATCGCACACTCTTCGTCTGGTGAAGAAGTCCCGTCGCGCCAAGAACCCTTGAACCAGCTCTGATCGATCCGATCACGTGCTTTCTCAAGCAGCTCTTTTACAGTCATGGTCATTTCAGTATCTCTTCCTTTTTGAAGTAACAATCTTGACTTTTACCCTCATGCCGATGCTTGGCGCACCACCTGTAACCATCTCTTATCAAGTTGTTGTGTTTATCGAAGTCACTCCAGCTTACCTCGATATGATCTTCCACCGTTTTGTACTTGAGCTTCTTTACGTAGAGCATCTTTCCTCTTTTGTCCTCTTACGTTTCCAGCACCATTGTTTATGTCCACGCCGGTTGCACATTTCCCACTTTTTGTTTCTGTCTGGGGGTGTGTGGGTCAGGTGATATTTTCGATGTTCCCAACTTGGCAACTTCTTCTTATAGAGCATCAGCGTTCCACTTGTCTTGTACGGACCCAACAAAATGGGGAGTGGTACATTTCAAAACACATTTCCCAGTCAGAACACTCAGGGTCGTTGTGCTCTGGACGTACGACGGAATCCTTGTGCTCTTTGATTGTCTTGTATCTCTTGGGTTTCATGTATAGCGGCAAAATTGCCCCATCTAAGGCTAGTTGAGAAAAGGAGGAGGCCCCCATATTTGCACCCCGTCGAAGGCTAGTTGTGTAAAGGGGGAGGCCCCCAATAGCACACACCACCATAGTTACCAGAGGTTATTGCTCATACCTTAGGGATTCCCCTCCCTCAGGTCTAAGCTAGTTTTTCAGCACCACCGTACTTCATAACTGGCTCCCTCAAGACGAGACCGCCGGGGGAAATGTCCCCCGGCAGCCTCTAGAC
>CAZPZK010000236.1:0-533 GCA_964591095.1 uncultured Moraxellaceae bacterium
CACATCCCGGCCACCGCCAACACCGTCATCCTGACCGGCATGCTCGGCGCATTGGCCCCGGACTTCGACCTGGCCTACTTCCACTTCATCGACCACCGGCAAACCCATCACCACCAGTACATCACCCACTGGCCATTGCTCTGGCTGACCCTGACCGCCGCCGCCGGGCTCTGGTGGCGACTGGCCCGCCACTCCCAGGCCGCCTTCCTGTCGCTGGTCTTTGGTCTGGGCTGCGTGCTGCATGTGATTCTGGATAGTTTTGTGGGCGACATCTGGTGGCTGGCCCCGTTTGTGAACCGGCCATTCGCGCTGTTCACCGTTCCGGCCGTCTATTCGCCGTGGTGGGTCAATTTCATCCTGCACTGGTCATTCGCGGTGGAACTGGTGATTTGCGGGTGGGCGCTGCGTTTGTATCGCCTGCGCCGTCTCGCCCACGCCTGAACTGACACTCCTCCACCATTTTTTGGCCCGCGTTTTTCCCCGCGCCGGCGCTAACCCCCCCCCCCCCCGGTTGGGGGTGAAACCCCACAAGG
>CAZPZK010000236.1:543-5296 GCA_964591095.1 uncultured Moraxellaceae bacterium
CTCCTCCACCATTTTTTCCCCCTCTTTTTCCCCCTCCCGGACGATACCGCCCCACCCCCGTTTTGGCTGAAATTCCGCCCATCGAAAGACAGCACCCACGCGGGGCCAGACGCCCCCGGCTGTCCGCCGACATAACAACAACATCATCAAGGGACACACCATGAAAAACAGCCTCAAGCTCGCCTGCGCCGCCGCGCTCGCCGCCACCGCCGCCTTCGCCCCGGCCGCCAACGCCGGATACACCACCACCAAGTACCCCATTGTGCTGGTGCACGGCATCTTCGGCTTCAAGAACTTCCTGGGCGCGGATTACTTCTACCAGGTGCCCAGCACCATCACCGCCGAGGGCGGCAAGGTCTTCATCCCCGCCGTCTCAGCCGGCAACAGCAACGAAGTGCGCGGCGAGCAACTGCTCAACCAGCTGCTGACCTTCAAGGCACTGTCCGGTTCGCCCAAGTTCAACCTGATCGGTCACAGCCAGGGCAGCCCCACTTCCCGCTATGTCGCCGCCGTTCGCCCCGATCTGGTCGCTTCCGTCACCAGCGTGGACGGCGTCAACAAGGGTTCCCGCGTGGCCGACATCGTGCGCGAGGTGGCTCCGGCGGGCACCGTTACCGAAGCCATCGGCGCGGCCGTGGCCAATGCCTTCTCCACCATGCTCAGCTTCGCCACCGGCAGCACCTCGCTGGGCCAGGACACGCTGGCGGCGCTGGACAGCCTGACCACGGCGGGCCTGACCAAGTTCAACAGCAAGTACCCGGCAGGCGTGCCCAGCGGTTGCGGCGAAGGCGCGTACACGGTGAACGGCATCCGCTACTACTCCTGGGGGGGGCGCCAAGCAGCTGACCAACGTGCTCGATCCGCTGGACGCGGGTATCGGCACCCTGTCGCTGGCCTTTGCCTTCAGCGGCGAAGCCAACGACGGTCTGGTCAGCACCTGTTCGCAACGTCTGGGCAAGGTCATCCGCGCCGATTACGGCATGAACCACCTGGATGCGGTGAACGGCTATTTCGGCCTGGTCAACATCTTCGAGACCAACCCGAAGTCGGTGTTCCGCAGCCACGCCAACCGGCTGCAAGCCGCCGGCCTGTAACCACTTGACCGGGGTCGGTCATTACCCCCATGTCAGCGGGCGGTCCGTCAGGGTCTCCCGTTTTTTTGTTTAGCTCGGCCTGAAGGCTTATTGAAAGGCCGTCGGACCGACCCAATGCCCTCCCGATATCCACCCGCCATCGCCCCGCTCACAAAACATGCAACCCGTGCGGTTAAATCACGCCAAACCGTGTCGTCTTTCAGCAATCACCCATCCACTGACGGTGATATATAGGCGCGACCAGCCTGTAAAACAACCATAACAACAATAATGCCCGGACCGGCGCGTCCCCCTGCATCACAGGGCGGACAACGACTCGTCCCTGAAAAGAACGTGATGGCTATGGACGACATCCTTTCAACCCAGCTCACCATTCCCGACCGGCCACCCCGGTTGCTGGACCGCCCGCGCCTGCGCGTGCCCGACGGACTACCGCGCATTACCCTGGCCTGCGCACCCGCCGGCTAAGGCAAGACCACCCTGCTGGCGGAATGGGCGCGTCACAGCGGCGCGGCCACAGCCTGGCTGTCGCTGGACGACGGTGACAACGATCCGCTGCACTTCATGCAGCATTTCATCGCCGCCATCCAGACCTGTTTCCCGGGCTTCGGCCAGGCCACCGCCGACGGGCTGGCCAATACCCAGCCGCCGTCCGTGGCGGGGTTGATGCGTACGCTGATCAACCCGCTGTGCCGCCTGCCGGAGCCGCTGTGCCTGGTGCTGGACGACCTGCACATGGTTCACGAAGCGACTGTGCACGACGCTATCGCCTGCCTGCTGGAGCAACGCCCGCCGCGCCTGTTCCTGATGCTGGCCTCGCGCCGCGAGCCGCCGTTCTCGCTGGCACGGTTGCGCGGGCAGGGGCAACTGCATGAAATACGCCCCGACGACCTGCGCTTCACCCGCGAGGAAACCGCCACCTTCTGCAATACGCTGATGCAGCTGGACCTGCCGCCCGCGCAACTGGCCATGCTGGAGTCGCGCACCGAGGGCTGGATTGTCGGCCTGCAGCTGGCGGCGCTGTCGCTGCACAACAACCCCGACAAGGCCGGATTCATCCGCCAGTTCGCGGGCGATGACCGTCACATCACCGACTTCCTGATGGAGGAAGTGCTGCGCAGCCGCAGTCCGGAGATGCAGGAATTCCTGCTGCAAACCTCGATCCTGGAACGCTTTTCCGCCCCGCTCTGCGAAGCCGTGACCGGCGTGGCCAACGGTCGCGAGCGGCTGGATGAAATGGAGCGCGGCAACCTGTTCCTGGTGGGGCTCGATCATCGCCGCCAGTGGTACCGCTACCACCACCTGTTCGCCTCGCTGCTGCAAAGCCGCTTGCGGGCGCAGCACCCGGAGCAGGTGGAGGAATTGCACCGCCGCGCCAGCCGGGCCTATGCCGAACAGGGCGCTTACGCCGACGCCGTGCAGCACGCCATCGCCGCCGGGGAGTATGAGCAGGCGGCGGCGCTGATGGAGGAACACAGCGGCGACCTGTTTTCGCTGGGCCGTTTCGTGACGGCGCTGGGCTGGGCGTGGCGCTTGCCGCCGGAACTGCTGGCACGGCATCCGCGCCTGTCGATGACCTGTGCCTGGGGGCAGGTGCTGCTGGCGACGACGCGGGTGGCGGAGCCCCGAAGGCTGCGCCTGGCGATGACCGATATCCGGCTGATGCAGGCAGAAGCGCTGACAGCGCAGGGGCAAGCGGAAGCAGCCGCCGGTTTGCGGCAGCAGGCCCGCGAGCTGGGGCTGCCGGCGGGACTGAAACGGCGGCTGGCCGACGCCGGGCATCATGACAGCACGACGACGGACGCTTCCGGGCTGGCGGTCTGCGGCATGGTCGGCGAGGTGTTCCGCCTCAGCCGCAAGGAAAAACAGGTGGCGCGGCACCTGATCCGCGGCGCCACCAGCCAGGAGATTGCCGAGCGGCTGTTCGTGTCGCTCAGCACCATCAAGACCCACACCAAGAACATCTACGCCAAGCTGGGGGTCAACAAGCGGCTGCAGGCCGTGGAAGTGCTGATGAAGCTGGACCTGGCCTGAAGCCTTACTTCAGCCCCAGCAGTTCAATGCGATACCCGTCCGGGTCTTCCACAAAAGCCAGGAGGGTGGAGCCGTGCTTCATGGGGCCCGGCTCACGCACCACCTTGCCGCCCGCCGCGCGAATGCGGTCGCAGGCGGCATACACATCGTCGACACCAATGGCGATATGCCCGTAGGCGGTGCCGAGCTCATAGCGGTCGGTATCCCAGTTGTGGGTCAGCTCCAGCACGGTGCTGTCGCTTTCGTCACCGTAGCCGACAAAGGCCAGGGTAAAGCGGCCCTCGGGGTAATCCTTGCAGCGCAGGAGGCGCATGCCCAGCACCGAGGTATAGAAATCCAGCGAGCGCGACAGGTCGGTCACCCGCAGCATGGTATGCAGCAAACGCATCAGAGCCTCCGTCGGCGGTCAGGGGGAAGGCGGCGGCCCGGCCGGGCGCGGCTCCTTCCAGAACAGGCGCAACAATAACTGCTTCAGCCTTTCCATCTCAAGCGGCTTGGTCAGGTAGTCGTCCATGCCCGCATCCAGGCACTGCTGCTGCTGCTCGCGCATGGCGTGGGCGGTCAGCGCCACGATGCGCGTCGCGGGCATGCCATGCTCCGACTCCAGCCCGCGGATGGCGCGCGTCGCCTGATAGCCATCCATTTCCGGCATCTCGCAATCCATCAGCACCAGGTCATACGCCCCCGGATGCGCCTGCATCAGTCCCATCGCCTCGCGGCCGTTGTTGGCGACATCGCTGGTCAGCCCCAGCTTGCGCAGCATGCCGACAATCACCATCTGGTTGACGGCATTATCCTCGGCCACCAGCACATGGCGGCCCGCCAGCCATTCGCCGTAACGGCCGGGGTCGGCGCGGCGGTCCGTCTCGGAACGGAATTCCTCCTGCCGCCCCAGCAGCTTCAGCAAGGCATCGCGCAGCACCGACGCCGAGGTCGGCTTCTGGATCACCAGGCTGAGTCCGGCGCGCGCCAGCTCCTCCTTGCCGGGATAAACGCGCATCGCCGTCAGCAGCACGCGCCGGACCGGCTTCAGCACGGGATCGGCGGTCATCCACAGCGCCAGGTCCATGCCGCTCATGCCGGGCATGCGCATGTCCAGCGTCACGATGTCGTAGGGTTCGCCGCGCTGCGCCGCCGCCTGCATCCGCGCCAGCGCCTCCTCGCCGCTGGCGACCGCCTCCGGCTGCATGCCCCAGGCTTCCGCCTGCTCCAGCATCATGTGGATGAATTCGGGCGAGTCATCGACAAACAGGATGCGCAGCCCGTGGAGCGCCGTCAGCGGCACCAGATGGTCATGCACAAAATCCGGCGAGGCCGGCCGCACCGGCAATTCGAACCAGAACACCGCCCCCTGCCCCGGCTCGCTGCGCACGCCGATCGCACCGCCGAGCAGGCCCACCAGATGATGGCAGATGCTCAGCCCCAGGCCGGTGCCGCCATAGCGACGCGTGGTGGAACTGTCGCCCTGTTCGAAGGGCCGGAACAGCCGCGCCTGCTGGTCCGCCCCCAGTCCGACCCCGGTATCGCTGACCTCGAAGCGCAGGCGCACCGTTTCCCCGTCCGCATCCGGCACGCGGTGCACGCGCAGGCTGACCCGCCCCTTCTGCGTGAATTTGAAGGCATTG
>CAZPZK010000237.1:0-1372 GCA_964591095.1 uncultured Moraxellaceae bacterium
CCGCAATCCTCGATCAGGTAGGCAATCTTGCGCGTAATCACAGAGGTCTTGCCCGAACCGGCGCCCGCCAGCACCAGCAGCGGGCCGTCAATGTACTTCATTGCTTCGAGTTGGCGTGGGTTGAGATTGCTCATGGGGTACCGGCAGGGAATAGGAGGCGTTTCAGGAAGGCTGCGATTGTACGGTGAAGGGGGAGGGGAAACAATTGGCCAATGGGACGCAGGTGATGCGTGGGGAGGGGAAGGGGCGAATCCGTTCGCCCCGGAATTCTCAGCGCTTGCCCAAACGTTCGAGAAGCTTGGTGCCGACGCTCATTACGGAGTCGTAGTGATTGGGAAGTACGCGCTGCATCAAGTCCAGGACCTTGGCGTCCGGGCCAATCAACAACCGCTTGGTGTTCTTCTCGACGGCGCGCACGATCTGGCGGGCGGCTTCTTCTGCCGTGGTTCCGGCCATCTTGTCGAAGTCGGCCGCCATCTTGCCCAGGCTGACCTGCTTGCCGTTCATGTCTTCTTCAATGCGGCCGTTGCGGACAATGTTGGTCTTGATGCCGCCCGGATGGACGCAGGTGACGTGGATGTGCGGGTGCGACGACTTCAGTTCCTGGCGCATGGCTTCGGTAAAGCCCTTCACCGCGAACTTGCTGGCGTTGTAGGCGGACTGGCTGGGTACGCCGATGATGCCGAAGATGCTGGAAATATTGACGATATGACCGTCCTTCTGCGCCTTCAGGTGCGGCAGGAAGGCCTCGGTGCCGTTGACGACGCCGTAAAAGTTGATGTTCATCACCCATTCGAAATCGCTGCGTTTCATGTGGTCCACGGTTTGCGCCAGCGCCACCCCGGCGTTGTTGATGATGACATGGGCCTTGCCCAGAACGCGTTCCACATTGTCGGCGAAGGTTTGCACCGCCTTGCGGTCGGCAACGTCGACGGTGGCGCTGTAGACCTTGACGCCGTGCGCGCCGGCGATTTCGACTGTCTTTTGCAGATTGTCGGCGCTGACATCGCACAGGGCGAGTTGCGAACCTTGGGCGGCCAGTTGCAGGGCCAGGGCGCGGCCGATGCCGGAGCCCGCGCCGGTAATGACGACGACTTTGCCTTCGAGTGAGCGCATGGGAATTCCTCGGATCTTTATGGTTATGAGGGGTTTGGACTATCGTCCAACTTATCGCTATTGGCGAGGGATGGCAAGGGTCATTACAGGACGGGAAAGCGGTCGTTTCAGGCCAGATCTGTAGGTCGGGCTTCAGCCCGACGAAACTCTCCGATCAAAGGATGTTGTCGGACTTCAGCCCGACCTACTTCAGGGCGCTGACGGTCGCCATGCCTAGTACGGTCATCAGTAGCGAGCCGCCGACATGCAGGCCTAT
>CAZPZK010000237.1:1382-5270 GCA_964591095.1 uncultured Moraxellaceae bacterium
GGTGACCACTTCCGCCGAAAAAGTCGAGAAGGTTGTCAGTCCGCCCAGGAACCCGGTCACGATCAGCAAGCGCCACAGCGGCGACAAATCGGTCAGCAGCGCGAAGACGGCCACCGCCACGCCGATCAGGTAGCCGCCGATCAGGTTGGCCGCCAGCGTTCCCAACGGGACCGAGGGCGTCAGGGCGTTCAGCCACAGGCCCAATTGCCAGCGGCAGATCGCGCCCAGCGCCGCGCCGCTGCCAATGGCAATCAGTTGATAAAACATGGAAAACCCTGTTTGTTCATCGCCTGCCGGTAGTCTGGATTGGCCTGAGCATGTAAAATGCAGGCCGCATTTCCGGAGGCGTTATGGGACTCAAGACCGCACTTTATCACGAACATTTGGCCCTGAACGCCCGCATGGTGGATTTTGGCGGCTGGGACATGCCCGTCCAGTACACCTCAGTGCTGACCGAACATCACGCTGTGCGCCGCGAGGCGGGCATGTTCGATGTGTCGCACATGACCTTTGTCGATGTCACCGGCCCCGACGCCAAGGCCTACCTGCAAAAGCTGCTGGCCAACGATGTCGCCCGCCTGACCTTGCCCGGCAAGGCGCTGTATTCCGCCATGCTCAACCCGCAGGGCGGCGTGATTGATGACCTGATTGTCTACGCCCCGACCGAAGTCCGCCCCGACCTGTGGCGCGTTATCGTCAACTGCGGCACCCACGACAAGGACCTGGCCTGGATGCAGGCGCAGGCTGCCAGTTTCCGCGTCTCGATCAACGAGCGCACCGATCTGGCCATGATTGCCGTGCAGGGCCCCAAGGCCAATGCCATCGTCGGTCAGGTCCTGGGTGAGGAAGCCGCCGCGCTGATTGCCGGTCTGAAGGTGTTCCAGGGCAAGGAATTCCGCAACGACTGGTTTATCGCCCGCACCGGCTACACCGGGGAAGAAGGCGTGGAGATGCTGGTGCCGGAAGCGGAAATCGCCGGGTTCTGGCAACAGTTGCTGGCCGCCGGGGTCACGGCGTGTGGTCTGGGCGCGCGCGACACGCTGCGTCTGGAGGCCGGGATGAATCTGTATGGTCACGAAATGGACGACCATGTGTCGCCGCTGGTGGCCAACATGGCCTGGACCATTGCCTGGGATCACGATTTCATTGGCAAGGAACCCATCCAGGCCGAGAAGAACACGGGTGTTACGCAGCAACTGGTCGGCCTGATCCTGCAGGACAAGGGTGTGTTGCGCGCCGAGCAGAAAGTGATAGTCGAAGGCGTCGGAGAAGGCATCACCACCTCCGGCACCTTCTCGCCGACCCTGGAGAAGTCGATTGCGCTGGCGCGCGTGCCCGCCGGAGACTTTACGCAGGTTCAAGTGGAAATCCGCGGCAAGAAGCTGGCCGCCACCGTCGTCAAGCCGCCCTTTGTCCGTAACGGCAAGGCGCTGGTTTAAGTTTTCATTATCGGGGTGCACCGGCCAGTGCACCCGACTTCAAGCGAGAAAATCATGAGCAATACTCCTAATGATCTGAAGTACGCCAGCAGCCACGAATGGGCCCGTCTGGATGGTGATGTTGTCACTGTCGGCATCACCGACCACGCTCAGGAAGCGCTGGGTGATCTGGTTTACGTGGAGCTGCCGGAAGTTGGCGATACCGTCGCCGCCGGTGATGAAGCCGGTGTCGTGGAGTCGGTGAAGGCCGCTTCCGACATCTATGCGCCGGTGTCCGGTGAAATCATTGCCGTCAACGAAGCGCTGGGCGATACCCCGGAAATCATCAACACCGACCCGTACAACGAAGGCTGGATTTACAAGATCCGCGTCACCGACGTTTCCGAACTGGACAACCTGATGTCCGGCGAAGAATACGATGCCCAGGTAGCCGCCGAGCACTAATGCTGTACTCCTTCCCCCCTTGTGGGGGAAGGCTTCTTCCGCTTTTCCCAGCTTATACGAGCCTGTCCATGCCCTTCATTCCCCATACCGAAGCCGATGTGAGCGCCATGCTCCAGTCCATCGGCGCCAGCCGACTGGATGATCTCTTCGACGAGATTCCAGCCCACCTGCGCTGCCAGCCCCTGAACGCCATCCCCGATGGCCTGAGCGAAATGGATGCGCTGCGACGGATGACGGATCGAAGCAACCAGGACGCCGGGGCGCTGTGCTTCCTGGGCGCGGGCGCGTATGAGCACCACATTCCGGCTGCTGTCTGGGAAGTGGTTGGACGCGGCGAATTCATGACCGCCTACACGCCGTATCAGGCGGAAGCCTCGCAAGGCACCTTGCAGGTGATCTACGAATTCCAGAGCATGATGGCGCACCTGACCGGCATGGACGTGAGCAACGCCTCCGTTTATGACGGCGCTTCCGGTCTGGCCGAAGCGGCGCTGATGGCCGTCCGCGCCCATCGCAAGTCGAAGAGCCGTCGCATCCTGATGCCCCGCACCGTGTCGCCGTTGTACCGCGAGGCCGTCAAGGCCATTGTCGAGATGCAGGGCATTGAACTGGTCGAGCTGGACTATGACCGCCAGGAAGGCAAGATCGATCCCGCCAGCCTGCAAGCCTATGAAGGCCAGGATTTCACCGCGCTGGTCATCCCGTTCCCCAATTTCTTCGGCGTGCTGGAAGATGTGGAAGCACTGACGCGCTGGGCGGAAGCCAACAAGGTGCTGACCATCGCTGTCGTCAACCCGATGGCGCTGTCCATCCTGACGCCGCCGGGTGAGTGGGGCGAAAATGGCGCCGATATCGTGGTGGGTGAAGGTCAGCCCTTTGGCATTCCGCTGTCCTCCGGCGGGCCATACGTCGGTTTCCTCTGCTGCAAGCAGGAACACGTTCGCCAGATGCCCGGTCGTATCATCGGCCGCACCGTCGATCTGGAAGGCAAGCCCGGTTTCGTGCTGACGCTGCAAGCGCGCGAGCAGCATATCCGCCGCGCCAAGGCAACCTCGAACATCTGCACCAACCAGGGTCTGGCGATGACCGCCGCCACCATCTATCTTAGCCTGATGGGTTCCGAAGGCATCGAGCGCGTGGCGCTGGCCAGCCACAACAACCTGCAGGCGCTGGCACAGCAAGCGGTCGGTGTCGCCGGAGTCGGCCGTCCCTTTGCCGGGGCCACCTTCCACGAAAGCGTGCTGACCCTGCCGAAACCCGCCGCCGGTGTGCTGGCGGCGATGGCTGACCAAGGAGTGCTCGGCGGTCTGGACCTGTCACCGTATTACCCGGAGCTGGGCCACGCCCTGCTGGTGTGCGCCACCGAAACCAAGAACGCCGCGGACCTGCAGAAGTACGCGCAGGTTCTCGAAACAGCCCTGGCCCGTGCGGAGTAAGACCATGACCCTGATTTTTGAACGTTCCGAACCCGGTCGCCGCGCTACCGCCCAAGCCCCGCTCGCCCGCCAGGAAGCCGTGGCGCTGCCCGCCAACCTGCGCCGCAAGCAGCCCGCGCTGCTGCCGCAGGCCTCCGAAATGCAGGTGGTGCGTCACTACACCAACCTGTCGCGCAAGAACTTCAGCATCGACACCCAGTTCTATCCGCTGGGTTCCTGCACCATGAAGTACAACCCGCGCGGCGCGCACAAGGCGGCGATGATGCCCGGTTTCCTCGGCCGTCATCCGCTGGCGCCGGCGTCGCATTCGCAGGGCTTTCTCGCCTGCATGTACGACCTGCAGGAAGTACTGAAGGAAGTGACCGGCATGAAGGGCGTGTCGCTGACGCCTGCTGCCGGCGCCCAGGGCGAGTTCGCCGGCGTGGCGATGATCCGCGCCTACCACCTGTCGCGCAACGATCTGGCCCGCACCGAAATGCTGATTCCCTCGACCGCGCATGGCACCAACCCCGCTACGGCGGTGATGTGCGGCTACACCGTGCGTGAAATCCCGGTGATGGCCAACGGCG
>CAZPZK010000238.1:0-5267 GCA_964591095.1 uncultured Moraxellaceae bacterium
GTGGATCCCGATCAAACATACCATCCTGATCCGTCAGGATAACAAGGGCATCCGCATCCACCAGGTTGGCTACCAGCGCCGCCAGTGTGTCATTATCTCCAAACCGGATTTCATCGGTCGCCACCGTATCATTTTCATTAATGACGGGAATGACACGCCAACCGATCAAGGTATTTAGGGTGGAGCGCGCATTGAGATACCGGGGGCGACTTGCCAGATCTTCATGCGTCAGCAGTATCTGTGCAGTCATTCGATCATGGCGACGAAAATGCGTTTCGTAGGCCTGGACCAAACCCATTTGCCCAATCGCTGCACATGCCTGAAGATCGTGCAACGATTCAGGGCGTCCGGGCAGACCCATTCGCACCATGCCTTCCGCCACCGCTCCGGACGAAACCAGGATCAATTCAATCCCCCGATCCATCAGCGCAACCATTTGACGCACCCAACCGGCCATGGCTTCTTGATCCAGCCCCCGGCCATTGGCCGTAAGCAGCGCCGAACCTATTTTCACCACCCATCGACGCGCTTTACGCAGCCTTTCACGATTACCGCTCATGACGCCCTCGCTCATTCAACGTTGATAAATAACTTCCGGGCCATCTTCATCATCCCAATCCTCGTCGTCGTCATGCTCAAGGCCGGCCTCCTTTCGCGCACGGTAAGCCTCTCGCTGCCGATCCCGCAACTCTTCGATGCGCAGTCGGGACTCTTGCTCAAGTAATTGCCGCTTTTCCTGCTCTTGACGTGCCGCCTCAGGATTTTCCGCCTCCAGCACACGCTGCTGCTCAATGGCTTCCATCAGCCGGTAACATATCGCCATGGCCCCCTCGCCGGTCAAACCGGATGCCCGGAACACCGGCCCCTGCCAATTGAGGCGACGCACAATATCTTCGCACAAGGCATCCTGTTCTTCCGGAAGCACCTGATCCAGCTTGTTGAGAACCAGCCAGCGCGGCAGCCCTGCCAGCGTTGGCGAGAATCTGGACAACTCGCGGGCGATCACTTCGACATTGACGACCGGATCGGAACCGTCAATTGGCACAACATCCACAAGATGCAGCAAGTAGCGGGTACGGGCCAGATGCTTCAAAAAGCGTACGCCCAAGCCAGCCCCCTCCGACGCACCTTCAATCAGACCGGGGATATCCGCCATGACAAACGAGCGATGGCGATCAATATCCACGACCCCGAGATTGGGCACCAGCGTCGTGAACGGATAGTCCGCCACCTTGGGCTTGGCCGCCGAAACGGCGCGGATAAAGGTTGATTTGCCGGCATTGGGCAGCCCCAGCAGCCCCACGTCTGCCAACACCTTGAGTTCCAGCTTCAGACGGCGGGAGTCGCCGGGTTGACCAGGTGTCGACTTGCGAGGCGCCCGATTGGTTGAACTCTTGAAGTGGATGTTGCCCAAACCGCCGCGGCCACCTTGCGCCACCAGCAGCCGTTGCCCTGCCCCCACCAGATCCCCCAACACTTCGCCGGTATCTTCATCCACCACGGTCGTGCCAACAGGAACCTTCAGGAAAACATCCCCACCTGCCTTGCCGCTGCAGTTGGCGCCCATGCCGTTTTGTCCACGGTCTGCACGAAATTTGCGGGTATAACGGTAATCCACCAAGGTATTGGCATCGGCATCCGCCACCATATAGATGCTGCCACCCTTGGCGCCATCTCCGCCATCCGGACCGCCGTAAGGAATGAACTTTTCACGACGAAAGCTGACACAGCCATTGCCACCAGCTCCGGCGTCCACCTGGATGATTGCCTCATCTACAAAACGCATGTTATTAACCGCCCGTATTTTCCGCCACCAATGAAAAAGCCCCGATGAACGGGGCTTTTCGGTCTTGCCGCGATCAGGCGGCTGCTTCCACCACAACATACTTGCGCTGGAAAGGACCTTTGGTCACAAACTTGATCACTCCATCCGCCTTGGCGAACAGGGTATGATCTCGTCCGATCCCAACATTCTCACCCGGCCAGAACTGGGTGCCGCGCTGACGAACAATGATGTTGCCAGCGATTGCCTGCTGACCACCGTACATCTTCACACCCAGTCGCTTGGCCTCTGAATCGCGACCGTTACGGGTGGAACCACCAGCTTTTTTATGTGCCATGTCGGTAATTCCTCTGCTTAAACAGTAATGCCAGTGATTTTAAGTTCAGTAAACCACTGACGATGACCTTGTTGCTTGCGGTAGTGCTTGCGGCGACGCATCTTTACGATACGAACCTTGTCATGACGACCATGACCCACCACCTCGGCAACAACCTTGGCACCGGCAACCACGGGGGTGCCGATCTGGATGTCGCCGCCATTTACAACCATCAGCACGTCTTCGATGGTGACGTTCTGGCCAGGCTCGGCGTCAATCAACTCCACCTTCAGCAGTTCGCCTTCAACCACGCGATGCTGCTTGCCGCCACTCTTGATAACCGCGTACATACTTCGCTAACTCCGTAAGCCCGTGACCACAAAGCCCACGGGGAGAAAAATCGCAAGGTGCGCGATTGTACGCAAAAGCACCTCAAGGCGCAAGCCATCCCGGAAAAATGCCCTCAAAATGCGCGGTAGTCGTAAACGGCATGTACTGCTACGATACACACCTGCGTCATTTAATGGCTATAACAATGAACTTTCAGCAAATTCTGGCCACGGTGGCGGACGACTTTGCCGCTGTCGACCACTATATCCTCAATCATCTGGATTCCCGCGTCCCTCTGGTGATGCAGGTGGGGCACTACTTGGTGGAAGGCGGCGGCAAACGCCTGCGCCCCCTGCTCTGCCTGCTGGCCGCCCGCGCCACCGGTTATGATGGCGACAAACACATCCCTCTGGCCGCCATTATTGAAATGCTGCACACGGCCACCCTGATCCATGATGATGTTGTCGACGAGTCCGATCTGCGCCGGGGCCGCGCCACGGTCAACTCGGCTTGGAATAACGCCACGGCGGTTCTGGTCGGTGACTTCCTGATTTCCCGCGCCTTCCAACTGATCCTGGATCTTGAAACTCCCGCCATTTCCCGCCTGATTGCCGATAGCACACTGGTGATCGCGGAAGGCGAGGTCATGCAACTGATAAACAAGCGCGACCCGGAGACTCCGGAGCAGCGCTATATGGATGTCATTCGCGGCAAGACCGCGCAACTCTTTGTGACCGCCGCCGAGGGCGGCGCCATCCTGGGCAATCCGGAACACCGACAAGCCATGCATGATTTCGCTATGCATTTTGGCGCGGCCTTCCAGATCATTGATGATGTCCTGGATTACGAAAGTTCGGCGGCGGAGATGGGCAAGAACGTCGGCGATGACCTGGCGGAGGGGAAACCTACCCTGCCCTTGATTCAGGCCATGAAGATGGCCGCGCCAGAAGACGCGGACCTGATCCGCACTGCCATCCGGACCGGCGGCCTGGACAGCCTGCCGCAGATCCTGCGCATCATCCGGGACACCGAGGCACTGGATTACTGCCGACGGAAAGCGCGAGAAGAAAGCGTCATTGCTCTCGCCGCCCTGGAAACTTTGCCGCCGTCCCCTCATCGTAGCGCCATGGCCGCCCTGCTGGATCTGGGCCTGAACAGGACCAGTTAAAAAACACTTTATTTTTCCGATGTGCGTGCTAAAATGCACGCCCTCACCACCATGCACTAGACGGCATGGAACACCATCGGGGTGTAGCTCAGCCTGGTAGAGCACTGCGTTCGGGACGCAGTGGCCGGAGGTTCGAATCCTCTCACCCCGACCATTTTCTTATCGCAATATCCTCTCCCTAATTACAAATCTGCGTATATGCCGCACTGTCCGCGGATGCCGTTATGCCTTCCTTCCCTGGATGGCTTGCCCTTCGCTCAACGACGCCTGTCAAAAGGGATGTAATCGTCCGGCCCTGGTTCGCCGCCATGCGCATACTTGCTCAGTCGTGACCTTCCATCACAGTAGTCTCCCCGCACAATCCCCTTGATATAATGCGGATTCAGCATATGCCCCTTGCGCTCCGCCACAAAAAAAATCGGGCCGCTGGTGCTATGGTATTTGGCCAGAATGCCAACTCGGGCAAAAAAATCCTTGCCATTGGCAAAGTGCTCCACATAGGGCACTGTTCTGCCGTGTTCAGCCGTCAAGGCATAATCAATGTGCAAACTGTCCGCCGCGCCGCCGATACTGTAAATTTCCAGTTTGTGTGCATGCTTGCGCAGCGCCGGATCCTTGAGGATCTTGCGGGCGATATAACTGGCCACAATGGCGCCTTGTGAATAAGTGACCAGAACGACCTGGTCATGACTCAGCAGTGCGTTGCGGACGATATTAAACGCCGGCCGGGACAGGCGGCCATCCTTGCGCAATGCCCGTGCATTCAATGCTCCGGCAAGATCACGCACGAAGCCGGCTGTGGGCGTATGAATCAGGTGTATCGGCCGCTGGAAGGCCAGCGCGACCTCACGGGCCTCCAGCAGCGCCATGGACGGACTGGTACAGATACCATTGATGAAGAACCATTTGGTCTGGCGCTTGGACTGCGGCCAGATATAGTCCGGCGGAAGCACCGCCAGATTGCCATAAGAGGCCGATTTTCTTTCCGTTGGCACGACGACCTGAGCAATTGCCGAGAAATACTCCCAAAGGCTGGGATAACTTCCGGGCAGGAATTCCGAATGGCTTTCGGGTTCCGGCTCCAGGGGGAAAAGGATCCAGGGCAGAATCGGCAGATTGACCAACGCATTCATCGCCTCCCGCCCCAAGTGCTGGCGGCCGCGCACGATGTTGCCTGCCGTGCGACTGGTACGGGTAATCAAGTTGGGTGACGCGGAAGAATAGGCTTCAGGATGATACTGGCTCATGGGGGCTGCACCTTGGCGTAGCCTTCAAGCTTAAAACAGTACGATCGTACAGGGAACCGCGAATGTCGGACAATTCCGTGGAAAACCGATCGTTATGCCAGAAAGAACAGGGTGATGGCGCCCGCCAGGATGACAATCAGCAGGATGGCCAGCGTCAACACATCGTCCTGCTCCGCGTCTAGAACAACGGGTTGACTCGCGGCGGGAGATGCCGTCGCGGCCACGGGGGCAACGGCCGGCAGGTCCGGCATGGTCCGATCCTTGGCGGGTGACTTGCGCACCAGCGGCGCCGAGCCTTGCACGTCCACTCGCTTGTTGCAGATTTCCCGCAGAATGTTGCGCCGCTCGCGACGCCATGTCTCCTGACTTACCTCGCCCTCGGCCCAATTGCGCGCCACTTCGGCCAAGCGGGCATTTGCCTGC
>CAZPZK010000239.1:0-3078 GCA_964591095.1 uncultured Moraxellaceae bacterium
CAGCAGGTCGCTGCTGTCAATCTGGCCGTCGCGGTAGGCTTCCGCCACGCCGATGTCGCCCCCGGAGAGGATGCGGCTGATGCCTTGCCAGTCCAGCACCTGCAGGTCGGCGCGGGGACCGGGGCGCGGACCTTCAAAATGCAGGACATCGCCGGTTGGCAGCGTCAGCTTCATCGCCCCGGACTGCAGGCGTTCCAGCATGCGCAGAAAGAGGGTGGCCTTGAACGGCGTATTCAGGGCACTCACAGCGGATTGGGCGGTCATGAGGAAATCTCCGTAACGGGCGGTTGCGGTTTGCGATGGAAGACGGCGCCTTTGCGCCACAATTTCAGGGCCTGCCAGTGGATGCGCAGCACCACCAGCAGGGTGCTCCAGCCCTGTTCGAACAGGACCTTCAGCAGTGAGCTCGTCGTGAGCGACCGCGCCAGCCCGGTCACCACGGTTTTCAGCGCCGGCCGGCCGCCGCGGAGGTAATCAATGGCCACGGTGCGCCGGTCGCCTTGCTGCACCAGCCGGAAGCGGTACTCACCTTCCACCGGGAAAAAAGGAGACACGTGAAAGACCTTGCGACAAGACAGCACCGTGCGCGGGCCAATGGCGCCGAGATCCGCCGACGTCAGCCGGTAGAGATGGCGCTCGCCAAAGGTATTGTTCACTTCCGCCACCACCACCCGCAGCGTGCCCGCGCGGTCATGGCAGTACCAGAAGCTCACCGGGTTGAAGACAAAACCCAGGATGCGCGGCTGCGTCTGCAGCCAGACCTCGCCATCCGCGTACCGATCCAGTCCTTCCTGTCGCAGCAGGCCGCGTATCCAGGCCAAGGCATCAAGGCCGTCACCGTGGTCGGCCTCGTGAAAGCTGAACAGGTTGAAGCGGTTGTAGCCCATCAGCCCACCCGCCAGCTCGCGGCGTCGGCTGAGCGGAAAGCAGAGGAACAGCGCCGGGTAAACAAAAGCATGCCCGGTGGTTTCATAGCGGCGGTGAAAAACCTTGCCGCTGTATAGCCAGTTCCGATGCGCGATGGTCATGTTCCCGCCCTCAGTCCGGTTGGGTTTGCCAGGGGATATCCGCGCCCAGCAGGCGCGCCACGCGAAGGGCGGATTTGAGGCCGTCCTCGTGAAATCCGTAGCCGGTCCAGGCGCCGGCAAAATGAACGCCGTTGCGACCCTGCAGCGAATTGACCTCCTGCTGCGCGGCATAGGCGGCGGTGTCCAGCTGCGGATGCGCATAATCTATCCGGCGGATCACGCACTCGGGTGCAATGGGCTCCGGCGGGTTGAGCGTGACAAACACCGGTGTCTTGAACGGCAGTGGCTGCAGCCGGTTCAGCCAGTAGGTAACCGCCACCGGCAGCTCCGCACCGCCCTGGCGGGCGGTGTAATAGTTCCAGGAAGACCAGGCCTGACGGCGGGTTGGCATGACGCTGGTGTCGGTATGCAGCCAGGCGGTATTGGCGGCATAGGGAATATGGCCCAGCACAGCGCGTTCCCGGTCGTCGGCATCGGCCAGCAAGGCCAGCGCCTGATCGGAGTGGCAGGCAAGGATCACCGCGTCAAAACCCAATTCCTCGCCATGCACCCGCAGCCGCACGCCGCCATCGGTGCGGGCCACCGATTCGACCGGACTGTTGAGCCGGACATCGCCCACCCCGGCCGCAAGACGACGCACATACTCGCGTGAGCTGCCCGCCACCGTTTTCCATTGCGGACGGTGGGTGATCTGCAGCAGACCGTGGTTCTGGCAGAAACGGATAAAGGAGGCGGCGGGAAAGTCCAACATGCCGCGCACCGGTGTTGACCAGATGGCGGCTCCCATCGGCAGTAGGTACCAGTCGGCGAACGCGCGGCTGAAGCCTTCGGCTTCCAGCAGACGGCCCAGGGACCAGGACTGGCTTTCCGCCTTCGCTAGCAGCACATCGGATTGACGGTTGAAACGCAGGATGTCGGTCAGCATCCGCCAGAAGCGTGGACGCAACAGGTTGGATTTCTGGGCAAAGAGGCTGCCAAGATCGCTACCGGCCCATTCGATACCCTCCGCCGCCATTTTCACGCTGAAGCTCATTTCACTGAGATACTCCTGAACTCCCAAGTGGCGAAACAGGGCGATCAGATTGGGGTAAGTACGGTCGTTGAAGACCAGGAAGCCGGTATCGACCGGGTGCGTGATGCCGTCCAGAGTCACGTCGACGGCGTGGCTGTGGCCCCCGGCGCGTGAGTCGGCCTCGAACACGGTAACCTGATGACGGCTGGCCAACAGCCAGGCGGCGCTGAGTCCGGCGATGCCGGATCCGATGACGGCGATTTTCATTTGTATAGTACAAATTTGTGGGTTGCCCTTAAACTAGCGCAAATAATGCGGTAGTGCAACTATCTGTATTATACAAAAACAGATCGAAAAGGAGATGACCGTTTTTGCCCTGTCCGGCTGGCCTGAACTGTTCTGGACAGTCGGGCCGAACTGCCGCAAAGTACTAAAACTGAACTAACGTACCAGAATGACCATGATGACTTCCCGAACCGCACATGCCTTTACCGATGACGCGCTGTCCGATCTGGATGCGACGGCCCTGGCGGCACAGATCCGGAGCGGCCACATCAGCGCCCGCGAGGCGGCGGAGGCCGCGATTGCCCGCGCGCGTCGCATGCAACCCCTGATCAATGCGGTGGAATTGCCACTGTTCGAGGAGGCCTTGCGCCGGCCGGTCAGCCGGGAGGGATTTTTTGCCGGCGTGCCGACCTTCATCAAGGACAACACCGACCTCAAGGGGCTGCCGACCAACCAGGGATCGGCGGCCGTCAATGCCCGTCCCGCCAAGCGCGACGGCGCGTTCGCCGAGCAATTGCTGGCGCAGGGCTTTGTCACCCTCGGCAAGAGCCGCATGCCCGAATTCGGGTTCAATGCCAGCACCGAGTACCAGGGACAGGCGCCGGTGCGCAATCCCTGGCACCTGGATTACTCCAGCGGCGCGTCCTCGGGCGGGGCGGCGGCGCTGGTGGCGGCCGGCGTGGTGCCGATCGCCCATGCCAATGATGGCGGCGGCTCCATCCGCATCCCGGCGGCTTGCTGCGGCCTGGTCGG
>CAZPZK010000239.1:3178-5265 GCA_964591095.1 uncultured Moraxellaceae bacterium
CCGGTACCCGTGACACCGTCCTGGCCACGGCCCGTCTGCTGGAGAGCCTGGGCCACCGGGTGACGGAGATGCCCATGACCATCCACCCCCGCTTTGCCGAGGACTTCGCCATCTATTGGGGCATGTTGTCCTTCCTCGTTTCTGCTTTCGGCAAGCAGCTGATGAGTACGGATTTTGACCGCTCGCAACTGGACAATCTCAGCCGGGGCCTGGCCGGGCACTACCGCAAGCATGCGCTGCGGACGCCGACGGTCCTGTACCGGCTGAAGAAGTCGCAGGATGACTATGCGCGCCTGTTCCGTCACTATGATGTGGTGTTGTCACCCGTGCTGTCACACACCACACCGTTACTGGGCTGGCTGTCGCCGGAGCAGCCGTTTGAAACGCTGTTTCCGCGCTTGCTGCAATACGTCAGCTTTACCCCGTTGAACAATGCGGCGGGAAGTCCGGGCATTTCCCTGCCCATGGGCGCCACGCCGGAAGGCCTGCCGGTGGCAGTCCATTTTTCCGGCGCGCACGGGGATGAAAAAACCTTGCTGGAGCTGGCGTTTGAACTGGAACAGGCGAAGGGCGGCTGGCGTCGGATCGAGGCTTGAGCATCCGCGCGGCGATCCCGGCGTTCCGGCTGGGTTGGACGGAAACCGGGACAGTTCCTTGGGTTCGCGCTTGAGCTGATTATGCTACATTGGCCGTCAACTTCGATCCCACGCGGTCCCCGACATGCTGCACCCCGAACTTGAAGCCTCGACGCGGCTGCTTCCCGAAAGCAAGCCGCTTATCCTGCTGACCCGGCATTCCCTCCGGGAAACCACCAAGGACCCCAATGGCGTGCCCGGTTATGACCTGCCGCTGACTCCGGAGGGTGTCGCCCTGGCCGAAAGCTGGGGCGGTCGGCTGCCGCGACCGGTGTCCGCCTTTCATAGCAGTCCCGTCGGCCGCTGCGTCGACACCGCGCTGGCCCTGGCGCGCGGGGCGGGCATTCCGTCGCCAGAGGTAAAAACCACCCTGCTGCTGGTCGAACCCGGCTGTTATGTGCAGGATATCCGCCGTGTCGGGCCGCTGTTCCTGAAGATGGGGCCGCTGGCCTTCGCCAATCACCATCTCAGCACCCCGCAGGAAGGCCTGCTCAGCCCGCGAGAAGGCGCGGCGCGCCTGATCCGCCATTTGCGCGAGCATCAGGGGAGTGCGGGCGAACTGGCGGTTCATGTCACCCATGACACCATTCTCGCCGCTTTCATATATCATTTGCTGGGTCGAACCGCGCTTCTGGACGAAGACTGGCCCTGGATGATGGAAGGGGCCTGGCTCTGGTTCGAAGACGACAAATTGCACTGGATCTGGCGCGGCCAACCCGGCTCCCGCGCCCTCGACCTTTATCTGTGAGACCCGTATGACCGAGGCCCTGATCCTCCGCGACCTCAGCAAGACCTACCGCAACGGCTTCCAGGCCCTCAAGGGCATCAGCCTGACGGTGCAGGAAGGCGATTTCTATGCCTTGCTCGGCCCCAACGGCGCAGGCAAGTCCACCACCATCGGCATCATCAGCTCGCTGGTGAACAAGAGCGCCGGTACGGTGAAGATCTTCGGCTATGACATTGATCAGGACCTGTCGCTGGCCAAGCAGCAACTGGGCGTGGTGCCGCAGGAATTCAACTTCGGCATGTTCGAGAAAGTGATCGACATCCTGATCACCCAGGCCGGCTATTACGGCATTCCCGCCAAACTGGGCCGCGAGCGCGCCGAAAAATACCTGCACAAGCTGGGCCTGTGGGAAAAGCGCGAGGTCACCGCCCGCATGCTCTCCGGCGTCATGAAGCGCCGCCTGATGATCGCCCGCGCCATGGTGCACGAACCGAAGCTGCTGATCCTGGATGAGCCCACCGCCGGGGTCGATATAGAACTGCGGCGATCGATGTGGGATTTCCTGACCGAACTGAACGGGCAGGGCACTACCATCATCCTGACCACGCATTACCTCGAAGAAGCGGAGATGTTGTGCCGCAACATCGCCATCATCGACAAGGGCTGCATTGTCGAGGACACCGACATGAAGTCGCTGTTGAGTAAGCTGCAGGTCGAGCATTTCC
>CAZPZK010000240.1:0-5250 GCA_964591095.1 uncultured Moraxellaceae bacterium
CGAACAGATCCGCGAGCAGGTGCAGAATATCGAGTAGAACATCGCAACGCCCCATGACGCGCCACCAACTTCCTGAAAGCCCCGAATGACGGGGCTTTTTCATGCCACACTGTTGCATTGTGCATCACAAAAGCTCACCATTGGCGTGTACACAATCGTGTACCCAAGGACTCATAGCTCTTCGTTGGGTACACAAATGAAGACTCAGAGGGTAGGAATGGGCAAGCTAACCGATATGCAGATCAAGGCCTGGATCAGGGCTGGCGAGCGTTTCGAGGGTCGCGCGGACGGCGGCGGGCTCTATCTCCGCTTTCGGGCCAGCGACAGCGAACCGACCTGGCGCTTCCGCTACCGGCTTGCTGGCGTTCAGCGTGTCATGGATATTGGCAGCTACTCGGTCCTTTCACTTGCCGATGCCCGCGATGCCGCCCGCAAGCTGGCAGCGAGCGTTGCGTTGGGCCACGACGTTGCCGGTGAAAAACAGGCCAGAAAGCGAGAGGCCATTGCCCGCATCGAGGAGGAGAAACTAGCCTGGACCGTCGCCAAACTGGCCGATGAATACTTCACCCGGACCATCGAGGGTCGCTGGAAGCATCCGGAGATCGTCCGGTCCCGCATCGAGAACGACATCAAGCCGGCCATCGGCAAGATGAAAGCCGCTGATGTACGTCCACGCGACATTGACGACATGGTTCAGCGCGTCGTCAAGCGCGGTGCTCCCACGGTTGCCAATGATGTGCTGCGCTGGACCAAGCGGATATTCAACTTCGGCATCAAGCGCCAGATTCTTGAAACCAACCCTGCCAGCGCCTTCGACCTTTCAGATGCTGGCGGCAAGGAAATATCCCGGGACCGCTGGCTGTCCCGGGAGGAACTGGTCAGGCTATTCCAGGCAATGCGGGACAAGCTGGGCGCCTTCAGCATCCAGAATCTTTATGCGGTCCGGTTGTTGTTGTTGCTGGCTGTCCGCAAGGAGGAACTAATAGCCGCGCCCTGGCGGGAGTTCGATCTGGATCGCGGGGTCTGGTATCTGCCTGCGGATAGAACCAAGACCGGTCTGGCGACCGACATACCCCTCTCCCCGATCGCGGTGGAGACTCTCAGGGAACTTCAACGCTTGGCCTGCGGGAGTGCCTATGTTTTCCCGGCCCGGAAGATGCAGACCCGCATGATTCCCCATATCGACCTGAACACCCTGAACGCCGCGCTTGCCAAGCACATCAAGCCCTTGCTGGCGGATATTCCCAACTTCACCATCCACGACTTCCGGCGGACGGCCAGAACGCATCTTTCCGCACTGGGTACCGAACCGCACATTGCCGAACGATGCCTTAATCACAAGATCAAGGGCGTGGAAGGGATTTACGACAGGCATGCCTACTTTGACGAGCGCAAGCGGGCACTCAATGAATGGGCCAGGCTGCTGACTGCATTGGAAGAAGGACGCACTGACTGCAATGTGATACCGCTGAAGGGCGCCAAGGCAGGGTAAGCGGATCATCGAATAGCCCCAAAAGGTGGAACATCTGGCGCACATGAATAGCTTACTCAATAGCCTGTTTTACTCAATTGGAGATTGTGATGAAAAAAATTGGATATGCTGATTTCGTACAAATACTTCAGCTTGATGAAACAGATGAATGGCTTCCAGGGCATATCCTAAAGCCAGATGGGGTATATGTAACGCCTCCTGACGCCCGACTGACTGCGGCCGAAAAAGCAGCGTTATCACAACACTCAACAGGAAATCTCAGCGAGCCCACGCTTCGCTTCCCGTGTACCACTTCCGAAATGCAGGCCTATTTAGCTTTCCTTGGCGACCCGGTTGTCGATCAGAATCTAAGAGAGTGGATCTCAAGCTGTCACTCGCCGATTGAAACGGAGCCAGCCAATCACCCCGATAAAAACTACCGAACCATCGCTGACTTGATCGAAGCTCTATGCAAAACGGAGGGGTACAATCCAAAGGCGGTATGGCAGAAGATGAACAATATCCTAGGAAGCAGGGATGCTTTCCCCTTGGCTGGCTTCAAGGAAGGAGAGTTCGTATATCACGGAACCAAGGGGCACATGCAGCTTAGCTACGACATGCTTTATCAGCGGATCAGGAGGCTGAAAGAAAAAGCTATTAGCTCTTCACAGAGCCATCGATAAACCTTCGCTCTTTCACTAGACCTTCGTTTCCGCCTCATCTTCACACAACAACGAATCACAGGCATATATTCCATAGCGTCTCATCTCACGAAGGCGCTAGCCATGCCAAATCTTCCGGAAAAGAGCTCTATTTGCGAGGCTCTGAAGCACTTTGATTCCCTCCCCGATTCCGCCCATGTTCGCCTGCCTGTCGTGGCCGCCTTGAAATGTTGTTCCAAGGCAACTGTCTGGCGAATGGTCAAGCGCGGCCATCTGCCTGCCCCTCACAAATTGTCAGAGCGTATTACCGCCTGGAACGTTGGCGAGTTGCGTGCCGGGATGAAGGCTTGAGGGCTTGCACATGAATCGCATCATCGCATTTCCGTTGATGACCGCCGTACTGATTTGCTGCCATCCCACGCCTGCATGGGCACACACACCATCGGACATCATTACCAATATCCATCATGAGGAATCTCATGAATACCCGCGTTGAGTGCAAACCCGACTGGGCCGGTGCCTCTTACTACGAAAGGATCGCACCTGACTTCCTGACCATGCTGGATGCACAGGCAGTGGAAAATCGACTGGAAGTCGCCAGAATGATTCGCCAAGAGGTTGGGGCAAACGGTATTGGCTTGAGCATCTACGATGACTGGGCCAATCGTGACCAATCTCCCCACATTCCAGTTGATGCGTTACAGGCCGAGTGGGACGCAGCGGAAGGTCTACGCCCACATGATTTCCATCCGTGGCGGCCGTCCCAGCCGATGACTGTGAAGCATCTAATGGAGCCCTATCCACTGGATGCATTGCCGACCACGATCCGGGCGGCTGTCGAGGAGGTTGCCGGGTTCGTGAAGGCGCCCATCCCGCTGGTAGCCATATCGGCTCTGACTGCGCTTTCCCTGGCTGGCCAAACCCTCGCGGATATAAAGCGTGCTGAACGGCTGCAAGGTCCGACGGGATTGTTCCTGCTGGCCATTGCCGACTCGGGTGAACGCAAAACCACCTGTGACGGCTTCTTTTCTGATCCCATACGCCAGTTCGAAAAGGAGCAGGCCGCAGCCGCCGAGCCCTTGATCCGAGCCTATCAGGCTGCCATGGCTACCTGGGAAGCGGAACGGGACGGCATTCTGGCCGCCGTGAAGGATGCCGGTAAGAAGGGAAAGTCCACTGACGGATTGCGCAGGAACCTCGAAGAATTGCACTTTCAAAAACCGGTGCCGCCGTTGATTCCTAAGCTGCTCCTCAGTGATGAGACGACGGCAAGCCTTTTGATCCAGCTGGGGCGGCGTTGGCCGTCGGCCGGTGTGGTTTCCAGTGAGGCCGGTATCGTGTTCGGCTCTCACGCCATGGGCGGCGACCAGGCGATGCAGAACATGGCTACCATGAATGTCCTTTGGGACGGCGGCGAGTTGTCTGTCGGGCGGAAGACTTCGGACTCGTTTGTGGTTCAGGGCGCTCGCCTGACCGTGGCGTTGCAAACACAGGAAGTCACATTGCGCGAGTTCTTCAACCGGGCCGGAGCATTGGCAAGAGGTACGGGTTTCATGGCCAGGTTTCTACTGGCATGGCCAGAGTCCACGCAAGGGACGCGCATGTTCACAGAGGCGCCAACAGATTGGCCTCATCTGGCTTCTTTTCACCGTCGCATTACCCAGTTACTCAATACTCCCGCCACCTTGAGAGATGGGGCACTGACCCCTGCCCTGCTGGAGTTGTCACCTGAAGCCAAGCAGGATTGGATTGCCTATCACGACGCCATTGAGCAGGAGCTTGCGTCTGGAGGCGAACTCTATGACGTGCGGGATGTGGCCAGTAAATCGGCAGACAATGCCGCCCGTCTGGCCGCCTTGTTCCAATTGTTTGAGCGCGGCATCAGTCCGATCGATGCGGACATCTTTGAATCGGCAAGCCGGATTGCTGCCTGGCATTTGTCTGAGTCGCGCCGGTTTTTCGGGGAAATCGCCCTGCCGCCGGAAATGGCAGATGCGGCTCGGCTGGATGCCTGGTTGATCGGCTACTGCCGGGAAAAGAAAGCGTCTTTCGTTGGAAAGAACCATCTGCGGCAATACGGGCCTATCCGTGACGGTAAAAGGCTTGATGCAGCACTGAAGGAACTGTCGGAGGCTTACCGCGTCCAGTCTGTGAAGTCTAGCAAGCGCACCCTGGTCTTGCTGAATCCGGATTTGTGGAGGTGAGTCATGAGCCTTTCAGATTTGATCCGAAAAAAGCAGCACCGGCAGCCCGCTACGGCTATTCATGCTATTTCTGCTACAACCGGGCAGGAATTCCCCGGGGTTGAATCCAACCATAGCAAGGATAGCAATCGTAGCAGTAGCAGCCCCTGTGCATTGAAGGAGGCCACGGTTCCCGCCCCAGGCACTCGATCACAGCGCGCACCAATGGTAAGCCTGAGCGACCTGCGCCAACTGCAGCGTGATCTTCTCCCCCATCTGACATTCTGCCGTAACTGTGCGGTTGAGCCGCACCTGTACTGTCAGGAAACTGAATCGGCAGGTTATGCCTACAACTCATGCCTGACGGAATTCCCCGATGCCGCCCAGCGTCACGCCGAGTACGTAGCCGCGGTCATTCAGGCGCGCATCCGGGGATTACAGGCGGGTTTCACGGCGCTGGAAGCACTAACCTGCCATGATCGTGATACAGGCCGAGAAACACCGCGCAGGCCGCTCTACGGTATCGACAACCGCCCCGCTGAACTGGCTTTCGTGAATCACTTCACCGCTTGTTCGTTTTGCTATCCGAGATCGGGTAAGTTCTGCGAAGAAGGGCGACAACTTCACGACGAGGCGATGAGGGAAGGCTTGCAGTAAAAAACAGTATTCGGACTTGCAGTGATCTTGCCTTGGTGCTGCTGAATGTGGGTCTTTGCTGTTACAGCCCGCCTGTAACAGCACTTGTAACAGCGAAACCCCCAACTCCGCCCCCCCTGAAGTCCGCACCGAAATGCGGGGTTGACGAAGTTCGCAAGCACGAGGTTCGCGAACTGGTTCGCAGCGAAAAGCCCCCCCCCCCAACGGCGCCCCCAAAGACTGCGCAATCACGAACTGCGCACCGGACTTCGCAGCGAAAATAGGGGTTATGGCGGTA
>CAZPZK010000241.1:0-3065 GCA_964591095.1 uncultured Moraxellaceae bacterium
ATGGTCGGACTTCAGGCCCAGCGCGCCCTTGATGTGTTCCAGCGCCTCTTTCAGCCATTGCAGCGAGCGTGCCCAGATGGACTTCGCCTCGAAGCGCGCGGCCATCGTGTTGGTCATGCGTACCGCCCAGAACTCGGAGGGGTTCAGGTATTGGTAGTCTTGGCCGATGGCGAGGTCTTGGCGTATGTCGGGGTTGGTATCGCTGATAGACGGAAGCCCAATAACCTCGCCATCAACAATCTTTTCTGCTTTTGGTCGAATCGTGCCAAACCAAAGCAGTTCATCAAACCATCTAGCATCAGGGTCTTTGTCGTCTTGCAGACCAGCAACAACTTCCGCAGGGGTTAACCATTCGCCAATAAAACTGTATTGCCCTGATCTGCTTCCGCTTGCTGGATCGTAAATAACCCATTCAGTTTCTTTTGTTCCGTCTGGAGATCTTGCAACGTACTGCAACTGAAATCCGACATTGTTGCGAATAACATCAGCCCCGCCAACCGTTCTAGCTCCATACAGTTCCTTTTCTTCCTTAGCCGCCTCCTGCCTCCGCTTCTCCGCTGCGGCGGCGTCATCGATAGCGGTTCTGTCATTATTTAACTGCTGCACAGATACAGGGAAATTTGCCTCGGAAAGCAGTTTATCAACCGGCTTAGCAAGGTCGGTGTTTCTTGAACCAAACCACGCCTTGAACTCCGCCGACCCCGTATCCACCGCCTTGAAAGTCGGCGCTGCCTGAGTGCTTTCCATCACAACGCGCAGCGCTCCGGCAAAAGTAGTTTCGCCGGGAGCGACGTTGATAACCGGCAGAGAACCACGAACAGCGGAATCGCGCACCTGATTTGCATGGTCAGCGAATCGCAACTTGTACCCGCCGACTTCGATATATTTGCTCTGCGCCGAACTCGTGTCTATGTAGGGAATTCCCATACCATTGAGAATTTCCAACATCGCGGCATATTGGGCTTTGTGGTTCGCCAACTCCAAGTCCGACATTTCGGTGATGTCACGAAGTCGCAGGTTGTCAATTGCCTGTGCCCTTGTCGCGCTCGCCGACGCCTCCAATCCTTCCGGCGTCCACTGCTCGTTTTCAGAGTCCCACAATTTCGGGTTCTCGAACAACTTCGATAGATCAACGCCGCCGCCTTCCTCAAGGCTTCGGATTTCCTCCGCGATGTCGAAGGCGTCTTTTTCGTTCTGAACTTCGCTTGCCTGCTTGATTGCAGCCTGCTCGATGGCGGGAGGTAATGGCTTGAAAGTCGGCGCTGGCTCGACGGCGTTGAACCAGCCCATCTCCCCCGTCAGCAACTTCGTCGCCCGCGCCATGTTACCGACCAGCACGGCCTCGAAGTAGGCGATCCGCTTCTGATCCTTGGCCTTCTGCGCCTTCTGAAGCTCGCCCGTCACGGCGCGCAGCCATTCCTTGCGGATTTCGGCCTGCATCTCGGCGGGCATCATCCGTTCAAGGTGGTGCAGGATTTCGTGGATTGCCGTGGTGTCGCTGGCGGATTCCTTGAACAGCGTCATGACGCGATTCAGCGGGTTGTAGTTGCCGCTCGCGTTCTGGCCTTCTTTCGGCGTGCGGATTCCGATTCCCAAGTCATCGACCAGCGCGGGATTCTTCAGGATGAACCACTCGGCCATGTCGGCGGCCTGCTCGCTGATGTCGCCGCGGCGCTTGGCCTCAAGCAGTTTCTGCCGGAGGAAGTCGGCTCCGCGCGCGCGGCCGTTGGTCGGCTCATACTTCCGCGACTCGGCGGCGATCTCCATCTGGGCGTGCAACTTCTCGACTTCGGCAATGAACTCGTTTTGCGTGAGTTTGCCGGCTTCCCATTCGGCGCGCAGCTTGCCGATGCGATTCCGAACGCGGATCACTTGCAGCGGCTTCACGTCCTTGCCCTGCTCGATGGCGATGGCGCGATCAATGGCGCGGGTGACGGCGGATTGATGGTCGTCTTCGAGGCTGTTGAATGCGATGCCGGTGTCGGGCTTGCCCAATGCCGCCAACTTCGCCTTGTCGTTCTCAACAGACCGCTTGACCAGATCGATCTCGTCCGCGGTCATCTTCCGCCCGGCTGCCGTCTTGCCTGACTTGGCGATCATCTCGCCTTCAGCAATGCTGTTCTTCAGTTCCTGCGCGCGAGTGGCGTCGTATAGCGAAACGCCAGAGGATTCCTCGGCAGTTGCCGTGTCGCCAGCGCCGACTTTCTCGGCAAGCCCCATGTCGCGCTCAGTCAGGCCAACGCTTTTCATCAGCGGAGCCAGCATGGAGATAGGATTTTCACCGATCAACACGGAGGCAATCGAGTCCGCCAGAATCTCGTCTGGCTTCATTGCGTGCCGGCGGAACCTGTCATTCTCATGCTGATGCACTTCAGGACGAAATGCCTTTGATGCGGCAATCAGGTCGTCGTAATTGCTCGCGTACTTCAGCGCCTCGGCCTTGGGGAATCCCTTGAACGATATTCCGCGCTTCTGCATGATGGCGTGCGCGAGTTCATGGGCGAATACCTTCACGCGGGAAACAACGCCCTGCGAATCAACGTCAGCATCGGGGATGTAAATCTCGTTCCCACCTGCATGGAACCCGTGGCCGGCGTCGATTACCTTGACGCCGATCCTCTCGGCGATACCCTTCAGCTTCGACTCTGCGCTTTCCCCGACTTTCTCGGCGCCTTGTGCTGGCTCTTTGGTGGCAGCCGGCTTACCACCTTCGCTTGCCACCTTCGCAGCATCCCATCCGTTTAGCCACTCGGCTTGCCCGTTTGGCGACATGAAGCCTGGGGCGGCCCGCTGCTCTCCGTCAGAAAACGCCTTCGCGCCAGTCTCGCGCATTTCTCGCGTTGCCTTGGATACCTTGTGCTCGATCAGCGGAACATCCTTCGGCTTACCGGCTTCTCTTGCCACCTTCAGAGAATCCATTGCGGATCGCGCGAACCTCCACAACTGCGCCGCGCCGCGCCGCGCCTGATTCACCTTGGCAGGGCCGGCTCCGGCTGTGCCAGACCCCATGCCATCGAGTTCGCCGTCCCTGCGGTATTTGGCTTCGAGTGCCGCCAGGGCTCCGC
>CAZPZK010000241.1:3165-4791 GCA_964591095.1 uncultured Moraxellaceae bacterium
CCATCGAGTTCGCCGTCCCTGCGGTATTTGGCTTCGAGTGCCGCCAGGGCTCCGCTATCTTTTCCGTCCATCGCGTCAAGCAACTTCTGCCAGTCGTTTTGCACGGCGGCTGGGTAAATGTCATTGCCGAATATCGGAGACGCCACGGCATAGGCTTGCTTCACCAGGTCGACGAACTGGCCGGCCTTCGGCTTACCGGCTTCAGGGGCGGCCTTGCCATCCGCCTTATCCGCCGCAGCGCGCAGCAGATCGCCTAGGGAGGCTTCGGCGATGGTCTTGGGTTTCGCATCTTTTCGACTCTGTGCTTCGCCTATTTTCTCTGCTTCACCATAAACACTCTCAAGCAGCCGAAGGGCCGACTCCGCATTCTTTTCGTTTTTGAATAACGCGACGACATAATCTTCGTTAGAGAATGATACTTCTTTATCCGCCCATTCTTGGCCTCTCTTCCTTACGTCGGCAATACTTTCGCCGTTCGACCTTGCTGCAATCCCCTCTATGTCAGAAGTTACATCTTCAAGTAGTACGTCGTAAGCGGCTTCAGTTGCACGAAGTTTGGCGACATGATCTTTGGATTCATTATCAAAGGCGGATTTTGCTGCCTCTGTTGCGCGCTCGATTGCTGATCTGGTATCAGTCTTCACAGGGACGGCAGCCTTGATCATGGCGTCTGCGGCGTCGGCGATGGGGTTGGGCTGGGCCTGCGGTTCGGGTTGCGCTGGCGCCGGCTTCTTTGCCAGCCATTCGTCGCGCGACTTGTATTCCATGCCGCGCGGGCTGTGCAGCACCTTGACTACCTTCTGCCCGGTACCGCGCCCGCTTCCACCCCAATGCGACAGCACGACAATCTGCGCCTGATCCTTTTCCAGCGCATCCATCACGTCGGCCGATTCGCTTTCGCTGGCCGGTTGAATGGTTCCCGTATCGCCGACAGTGCCGAGTTTCGACACTTTGTCGCCATACCACTGGAACGTACCGCCCATGCCGATAACCTTGATTGCCGGGTACAGAATCTTGCCGTCAGCAACAACACCGCCGGCCGTCTTGCGCAGGTAGTCAAACATTTGGTCCGACGTTTCTGCCACGCGCGCAGGCGCATCGCTTTCGGCCTTGGGCGATTTGGGCGGAATCTTTTCGCCCAACTTTATTTCTTCGGCTGGCGCGGATTTCTGCTCTCCCGGCACGCCAATCGCCCACATGCCGGCTTGCGTCGGATGCGGATAGGCTTCGCTCGGCAGCCCCTGATTCGTCATGCGGCGCGCAAGTACCTCGGCTTGGCCTTTGGTGTAGGCGCGTTCTTCGGCTACCGCGCCCCGATCCGATCCTTGATCACTGTTGGCAGCATTGGGAACAGGCGCGGCGTCAGGCGCTGATTCTTCGGCAGCGGGTAGCGCAGGCGCCACCACGGGCCGGCGTTGCGCATTCTGAGTTTGGGGCGCAGGTTGAGTCGGCGGTACATCAGCTACCTCTGCGGCGCCTTGTTGCGGCGCTGTCGATTGGCTTTGCTGGGCTTCAACGGCTTGAGCGGCATTCAATTCTCCTTGTTTCGCGGCCTCTCGCTTGGCTTTCTTGGCCTCGGCGAGTTTGCGCATCTTCAGTTGCATGGGGGTGGCAGCAGAACTCGTG
>CAZPZK010000241.1:4801-5228 GCA_964591095.1 uncultured Moraxellaceae bacterium
CGCGCCACTCTGGAGAACCGCAGCAACAGCCGTTTCGTCAAGCTGGCCCACTGGAAGTTCCAGCGCCGGCTGTGCTGCGATAGGGGCAACGCCACCCGACTCTGTAGGCAGAGGCGCAGAGGGAGGTTCTGCTGCGGTTATGGGCGGCGCTGCATTGGGGGCCGCCGCCAATTCAGGTTGGGCCTCAATGACCGGGGAGGGGGCCGGTGCTGGCTTTAGAATTGGCGACGGCGAAACTTGGGATGCATTGATCTCGGCAAGTAGGTCTTCGTCAGGGGTGCCAGCAATCGCTGTGATTTCCGCATCACTTTGATCCAGCATCCAAACCATTCCGTCAGTTCCGATGAAGCGCGCAACTGGCGTACCGTTATCGTCCTGAATGCTTTCGATCTGGCCTGAGACAACCTGCCCGTCAGCAAGCGTTGCG
>CAZPZK010000242.1:0-5216 GCA_964591095.1 uncultured Moraxellaceae bacterium
CCTTGCAGCCATGTTTGAAACTCTGAGGACTTCATGGCAGATCCTCCTTTTTGAAGGCTATGTGTCCAGTGTAGACCCAAAAGCAGGTTTCAACTGTTAATGACGACATAGCCTAAAAAAGGGGGCAAGACCCGTAGGGTCGGCTACGGGAGCAGAGGGCAAGTTTAACCTGTTCGGGAAATTGCGCAACTTGGCAGGAACCTTGCTAGAATCGCCGCATAAATTTGACCCGGAGAGGATTCCGCCATGAAAAAGACCCTGACACTGGGCGTGCTGGCCGCCGCCATCGCCCTTGGCGCCTGCAGCAAGAAGCCCGAAGAGGCGACCGGCGGCGCGCAACCCGCGACTGGAGAAGTGACGGTGCGCATCGGCCATGCCGCGCCGCTGACCGGCCCGCAAGCCCATCTCGGCAAGGATAATGAGAACGGTGTCCGTCTCGCCATTGACGAGCTCAATGCCAAGGGTGTGACCATTGGCGGGCAAAAGGTCCGGTTCGAACTGGAGTCCGAGGATGACCAGGCGGATCCGCGCATCGCCACCACCGTTGCCCAGAAATTTGTCGATGACAAGGTCAATGGCGTCATCGGTCATCTCAATTCCGGCACCACCATTCCCACCTCGCGCATCTACAATGATGCGGGCCTGGTGCAGATTTCCCCCTCGGCCACCAATCCCAAATACACCCAGCAGGGCTATAAGGGCGCGTTCCGCGTCATGGCCAATGATGTGCAGCAGGGCAAGGTGCTGGGCGAATTTGCCGTCAAGGACATGGGCGCCAAAAAGATCGCGATCATTGACGACCGCACCGCCTATGGCCAGGGCCTGGCCGATGAGTTCGACAAGGCCGCCAGGGCCGCCGGCGGCGCCGTCGTGGTGCGTGAATACACCAATGACAAGGCTTCGGACTTCACGGCCATCCTGACCAAGATCAAGGGCGCTGCCCCGGACCTCGTGTTCTATGGCGGCATGGACGGGCAGGGCGCCCCCATGGCCAAGCAGATGCAGACCCTGGGCCTCAAGGCCAAGCTCCTGGGCGGTGACGGCATCCACACGGCGGAGTTCATGAAGCTGGCCGGCGCGGCGGCCGAAGGGGTGACCGCCTCCCTGCCCGGCGTGCCGCTGGAGTCGATGCCGCACGGCCCGGAGTTCAAGCAGAAATTCGAAAGCAAGTACGGCGTCATCCAGTTGTACGCGCCGTATTGCTATGACGCCATGATGGTCATGGCCTCGGCCATGCAGCGCGCCAATTCGGTGGAGCCCGCCAAGTACCTGCCCGAGTTGGCGAAGACCGAGCATGACGGAGTCACCGCGCGGATCCGCTTTGACGCGCAGGGTGACCTCAGCGGCGGCGCCATCAGTGTCTACCGCGTCAGTCAGGGACAGTGGGCCTTCATCAAGACGATCGGCGGCCAGTAAGTGGCCGCAAGCCCGCGAGGCTGACCGGCCCCGCGGTTCATTCCGTGTGACTGAGGATAATGACCATGCAACAACTCTTCGACGGCTTCAAGTCGACCAGTCTGGAAGTCCTGCCCAATCTGAAGGAGCGTTATGGCCTGCTGCTGCGCCGTGACCTGCTCAGTGTCCTGATCATTCACAAGGCCGGACAGGTCTGGGTGGAATATACGGTGACCGATCAGGACAACTATTCCTTTGATAACAAGAAAACGGTCAAGCGTTTCTGTGACCTCGACAACGAGGCCGGTGACCCGCATTTCTCGGTGAATGCCTCGATCTTTGAAAACGGGCGTTATCTGGTGGAAGAGTTACCGCCGACGATCCTGGCCAAGATGGCCGACATCTTTGACGAGACAGCCGCGGCTGCCATCACCAATTACGCCAAGCAGAACTGACCCGCGGCCGGGCGGTCGCCCGGTCAGGCGTTCAGGATGGTCCGGAGTCGTTCAACCGTGGATATTTTCGTCCAACAGCTAGTCAATGGCCTGATTCTGGGCAGTATCTACGCCCTGATCGCCCAGGGTTACACCAAGGTTTACGGCATTCTGGGGCTGATCAACTTCGCGCATGGCGAAGTGGTGATGATCGGGGCGATGATTTGCATTACCTGCCTCAACCTGTTGATCGGCAATGGCAGCGACCTGTCGCCGTTGCTATTGATCGGAGCGAGCGTGCTGATGGCGGTACCGGCCTGCGCCCTGCTGGGATATGGCATCGAGCGCATTGCCTATCGGCCGTTGCGCAAGGCGCCCCGCCTGGCGCCGCTGATCACCGCGATCGGCGTGTCAATCGTCTTGCAGAACCTGGCCATGATCATCTGGGGGCGGCAATACGTCCCGTTTCCCGCCATTTTCACCAACCAGCCGCTGCAGTTCCTCGGCGCGTCGATCACGCCGCTGCAAGTCAGCATCATGGTGCTGGCCGCCCTGATGATGGGCGGGCTGCTGCTGCTGGTGCAGAAGACCCGGCTCGGCCGCGCCATGCGCGCCACCGCGCAGAATCCGCAGGTAGCCTCGCTGATGGGGGTCAATGTCAATCAGGTCATTGGCATGACGTTTGTCATCGGCTCCTGCCTGGGGGCGGTAGCGGGCATCATGGTCGCGGCCAACTACGGGCAGGCCCATTCCTATATGGGATTCCTGCTGGGGCTCAAGGCTTTTTCCGCGGCGGTGCTGGGCGGGATCGGCAATATCCCCGGCGCCATGATTGGCGGCTTGTTGCTGGGAGTCATCGAAAGTCTGGGTGCCGGCTATATCGGCCAATTGACCCATGATGTGCTGGGCAGTCAGTACCAGGACATTTTCGCCTTCCTGGTGCTGATCACGGTGCTGGTGTTCCGGCCTTCCGGTTTGATGGGCGAGAAAATGGCGGAGCGTCCCTGATGAAGAGAGTCTGGTTGGCTTACGCCCTGCTGGCCATCGGCCTGCTGGTCGCCCCGTTTGCCGTGGGATTGTTGGGGCAGTCCTGGGTGCGCATCCTCGATTTTTGCCTGCTGTATGCCATGCTTGCGCTCGGTTTGAATATCGTGGTCGGCTATGCCGGACTGCTGGATCTCGGTTATATCGCTTTTTACGCGGTCGGCGCCTATGTGATGGCGTTGCTGGCGTCGCCACATTTCGAACTGCATCTTTCCGCCTGGATGATCCTGCCACTGGGGGCCGGCCTCGCCTGCGTGGCCGGGGTGGTGCTCGGCGCGCCGACCCTGAGGCTGCGCGGGGATTATCTGGCGATCGTGACGCTGGGGTTTGGCGAGATTGTCCGCCTGTTCATGAACAACCTGGACCGGCCGGTCAATATCACCAACGGTCCGCAAGGCATCAACCTGATTGATGGTATCAGCCTCGCCGGCCATAACCTGAATCATGGTTTGTCCGTGGGAGGGGTGCAGGGGGGCTCCGCCTACGCCTACTATTACCTTTTTCTGGCGCTTACGCTGCTGACGGTCTTTATTTGCGTCCGGCTCGAAGACTCCCGGATCGGCCGCGCCTGGATGGCCATCCGGGAGGATGAGCTGGCGGCCAAGGCGATGGGAATCAATACGCGCAACATCAAGTTGCTGGCATTTGCGATGGGGGCCAGTTTTGGCGGCGTGGCCGGCGGGCTTTTCGCCAGTTTCCAGGGCTTTGTCAGTCCGGAAAGTTTCAGCCTGATGGAGTCGGTGATGGTGTTGTGCATGGTGGTGCTCGGCGGCATGGGACACATCGGCGGCGTCATTCTCGGCGCTATCCTGCTGACATTGACTCCCGAGGTCTTGCGTGAGGTCATCAACCCCCTGCAGCGCAGTCTGTTTGGGCGGATGATCATTGATCCGGAAAACCTGCGCATGCTGCTGTTTGGCATGGCGCTGATCCTGGTGATGCTGTTCCGTCCGGAAGGATTGTGGCCGTCGCCGCGCCGCAAGGAGGAGCTGCATCATGGCTGATCTGCTGGTTCTGGAAGGCGTCGAGAAGCGTTTTGGCGGCATACATGCCCTGAAGAATGTCAGTCTCAGGGTTCCCGAAAATACCATCTACGGACTGATCGGTCCGAACGGGGCGGGGAAGACCACCTTGTTCAATGTCATCACCGGTCTGTACGAGGCGGATTCCGGATTGCGCATGTTTCGCGGCAAGGCCTTGCCGCTGCAGTTGAAGCCGCATGAAATCCTTCAGCGCGGAATCGCCCGGACTTTCCAGAATATCCGTCTTTTCAATGACATGACGGCCCTGGAAAACATCATGGTTGCCCGTCACACCAAGTCGAGGGCCGGCGTGTTTGGCGCTGTGTTGCGGACAGCCGGTGTCCGCGCCGAGGAGGCTTCGATCCGGGAGCACGCGGAACAGTTGCTGGCTTACGTCGGCATGAGCGGCAAGGGCGGGCGCATTGCCCGCACCCTGTCCTATGGCGACCAGCGGCGCTTGGAGATTGCCCGCGCCCTGGCGGCGGAGCCGATTCTGCTGACGCTGGATGAGCCCGCCGCGGGCATGAATCCCACCGAAACCGCCGAGCTGACCCGGTTGATCCAGCGCATCCGGGACGACCAGGTCAATGTGCTGTTGATTGAGCATGACGTGAAGCTGGTGATGGGTCTTTGCGACCGGGTGGCGGTCCTGGATTTTGGTCAGGTCATCGCCGAAGGCACGCCGACGGAAATCCAGGCCAATCCGCAAGTCATTGCGGCCTATTTGGGGGGGGAGGCATGAGCCTGCTCAAGATCAGCGGTCTGAAGATCTCCTACGGCGGCATCCAGGCCGTCAAGGGCATCGACCTCAATGTTCACGCCGGCGAACTGGTTTGCCTGATCGGCGCCAACGGCGCTGGCAAGACCACGACCTTGAACTGCCTGGGAGGATTGCTCAAGCCGGAATCAGGCTCAATTCATTACCAGGGCAGGGATTTGCTGTCGGTGCCCGCGCATGACCGGGTCCGTCTCGGCCTGGCGCTGGTGCCGGAGGGAAGAGGTGTGTTCTCGCGGTTGACCGTGGCCGAGAATTTGCAGATGGGGGCCTATGCCCGGACGTTGCAGGCAACTGAACTGGAAAAAGCCTTTGAGCGGTTTCCCCGTCTGCATGAACGGCGCAATCAATTGGCCGGCACACTTTCCGGCGGCGAACAGCAGATGCTGGCCATCGTGCGCGCCCTGCTCAGCAAACCCAAGCTGCTGCTGCTGGATGAACCCTCGATGGGGCTGGCGCCGCTGATGGTGGAGAAAATCTTCGCAACCATCGCCGAAGTGACCGCGGACGGGGTGGCCGTGTTGCTGGTGGAACAAAATGCCCGTG
>CAZPZK010000243.1:0-5214 GCA_964591095.1 uncultured Moraxellaceae bacterium
GTGCGGAAGCGTGAAAGCACCTCGATCCGCACCGGCCAATCGGCAAACCGGTCGCGGAAATTTTCATAATGCTGCTGGGCCAGCAGGGTCGTCGGCACCAGCACGGCGACCTGGCGTCCATCCTGGATGGAGACAAAGGCGGCGCGCATGGCCACCTCTGTCTTGCCGAAGCCGACGTCCCCGCATACCAGCCGGTCCATCGGACGCGGCGCGCGCATGTCGGCCAGCGTGGAAAGGATAGCGTTGGATTGGTCGGCGGTTTCCTCGAAGGGAAAACCGCTGGCGAAGCGCGCGTATTCCTGTTCGTCCACCCTGAAGGCATGTCCTGGCCGCGCCGCGCGGCGGGCGCTGATATTGAGCAACTCGGCGGCGACATCGTGGATTTGTTCCGCCGCCTTGCGCTTTTCCCGCGACCAGTTTTCCGTGCCGAGGCGGTGCAAAGGCGCATGGGCGTCGTCCGCGCCGGTATAGCGGGCGATCAGGTGCAGGCTGGCGACCGGCACATAAAGCTTGGCCTGGTTGGCGTACTCCAGCAGCAGGAACTCCTGGGTTTGTCCGTCCATCTCCAGCGTGACCAGACCGTGATACCGACCGACGCCATGATCGATATGCACCACCGGCGCGCCGGGGACCAGTTCGCTGAGGCTGCGGATGGCCATTTCCGCCGCGCCCTCGCCGGTGGCGGCCTTGCGACGCCGACGCTGCATGACGCGCTGCCCGAACAGCTGGGATTCGGCAATGACCGTCAGTCCGGGCAGCAACAGGCCGCGCTCCAGCGGCGCGACGGTCAAGGCAAATGCGGCATCCGAGGCGAGGAAATCCTGCCAGCTGCTGACGGGCTGCGGGCGCGAAGCCAACGGCTTCAGCAGTTCCAGCAGGCTCTCGCGACGGCCGGGGCTTTCGGCGCACAGCAGCACGCGCGGCTGGGTGGCCAGAAAATTGGCGAGCAAGGCCAGGGGCTGATCGCCGCGGGCATCGACCGGCAGGGCGGGAGGCGCGGCAAAGGGCAGGTTGATGGTGCTGGCGCGCTCGGGCTCGGCTTCGGCATTCAGTTGGAGACGGGCAAAGCGGTTGAAGTCGGCATAAAGTTCGTTTTCGCGCAGGAACAGTCTTTCCGGCGGCAGGATGGGCAGCAGCCGGTCATGGCGGCGCTCTTCGTAGCGGCTGCGCACTTCGGTCCAGAAATGCTCCAGCTGGCCCTGTATCCCTGCTTCCAGCGCCATCAGCGTGTTGCCAGGCAGGTAATCCAGAAGGCTGGCCGTGCTTTCGAAAAACAGGGGCAGATAGTATTCAATACCGGCGGCGGCCAGGCCGCTGCTGACGTCGCGCCAGACCGGGCATTGCTTGGGGTCGCCGTCAAAGTTCTCCGCCCATTGATCCTTGAAGCGGCGGATGGCGGCCTTGTCAAACGGGTATTCACGCGCGGGCAGCAACTCCAGCTGCGCGATGCTCTCGGTGGTGCGCTGGGTTTCGGGATTGAACAGGCGCAGGGTATCGATTTCGTCGTCGAAAAGCTCGATGCGCACCGGCGCCGTGGCGCCCATCGGAAAGATATCCATCAGGCTGCCGCGCACGGCGTATTCGCCATGCTCGTAAACCGTTTCCACCGCATGATAGCCGACGGCTTCGAGCTGCTGCCGCGTCTGCTCCGGGTTGAAGCGCTGGCCACGCTTGAGGCTGAAACTTTGCGCCGCCAGCCAGCTGGCGGGCGCCAGGCGCTGGGCCAGCGTGGTGATGCTGGCGATGACCAGTCCGCGCTGCAGGCCGGAAAGCCCGGCCAGGATGCGCAGGCGGTCGGAGATGATGTCCTGGTGGGGAGACAACTGGTCGTAGGGCAGGGTTTCCCAGTCGGGAAACTGCATCACCGGCCAGGCGTCATTGCTGAAGAACCGGACCTCTTCCTCCAGCCGCGCCGCCTGCTGACTGTCGGCGGTCACCAGCAGCACCGGACCCGACCAGCCGCCCACCGCCTCGGCCAGCGCCAGGCCCATGCCGGCGCCGGCGACGGAAGACCAGGTCTTGCGGTCCGCCGGACCACGGGGCAGGCTGGTCAGAAAGGAAGGCAAGGGGTGCGTCATGGTCGGTTCCCGGAACAGTAAGGGCTGCGGCAAAATGTCGCGGGGGATTGTAACGGATTTGACGCCGGGGGGAATGCCGACGCATCATCAACAGCCCTGTGACTTGCGGCTGCCGGTTCATGCCTGCTTCTTCCCTGCGCGCCCTGATGCGATCCCCCCTGGCGCTGCTGATTGCGCTGCGATGGCTGGCGATCCTGGCGCAGTCGCTCACGGTCGCTTTGGTCGATCTGAAGTTGGGGATCACCCTGCCCATGCTGCCGGTGAGTCTGATCCTGGCGGCGCAGTTGTTCTTCAACCTGTGGACGATGCGAACGCTGGCGCGCCGGCCCGGTCGGGATGTGCCCGCCGATGACCTGGCCTTGCAGTTCACGTTCGACATCCTGGCGCTGGCCATCATGCTTTATTACACCGGCGGCGCCTTCAATCCCTTTGTCTCGCTGTTTCTGGTGCCGCTGGCGATTGCGGCGGTCATGTTGCCGGTCGCCTATGCCACCGGAATGGTGATCCTGACGGTCTTCCTTTACGGCAGTTTGATGGACTCCAGCATCCCCTTGCCGTCTCCCGATCCTTCCGTTGCCAGCCAGCTCTCGTTGCACCTGTTCGGGATGTGGGTCAATTTCATCATCAGCGCCTGCCTGATCGCCGGTTTTCTCAGCTGGCTGTCGCTGCGTCTGCGCGACAGCCAGCAGGCGTTGCGGCAGGTGCGCGAGGTCAATCTGCGGCAAGAGCAAATCCTGGCGCTGGGCACGCTGGCGGCGGGCACGGCGCACGAACTGGGAACACCGCTGGCCACGATGGCGGTGGTCATGGCGGACCTGGAGCAGGATGTCCCCGACAATCTCAAGCCGGATGTGCAATTGGTGCAGCAGCAGATCGGGGTGTGCAAGGAAAAACTGGCGCAATTGGTGCGCGAAGTCCGACAGGGCGGCGCCGAGCCGGAATGGATGACCGTCGAAGCCTTTTTCACCCGGATTGTCGGTGATTTCCGGTTATTGCACCCGGCTGTTCCTTTGCGGACCGGATGTGATGAGGCCGGGCGCAAGGTCCGTTTGCGCGTTGATCGCCAATTGCAGCAGGCGATGCTTAATCTACTGAACAACGCCGCTTCGGCCTCGCCGCGCGAGGTGATGTTCGAGTGCATGATCCACGAAGCCCAGGTGAGATTCGATATTGGTGATCGCGGTCCGGGGTTTGCGGAGGAGCAATTGTCTTCCATCGGCAACCGTATCGTGACCTCGCGGGGTGAGGAGGGCATGGGCATCGGCATGTTGCTGTCCAATGCGACGGTGGAGCGTCACGGCGGGGAAGTCCGGGTATCGTCACGGCGGGACGGCGGCGCGCTGGTTACGGTCAGTTTGCCCAGAGGGGAGGTGATGGATGGACAAGAATGAAAGCCCGCTGCTGTTGCTGGCGGATGATGATGAAATTTTCCGGCAGGTGCTGCAGCGGGCGATGATGCGGCGCGGTTTTGAGGTAGTGGCGGCGGAAAACGTGGAAGAGGCGATGCGGCTGGCGCGCCACAATCCGCCGGAATATGCGGTAGTGGACCTGCGGATGCCCGGCCCGTCCGGACTGGAACTGGTGAAGTACCTGCATGAGCTGGATGAGCAGACGCGGATTGTCGTCCTGACCGGTTATGCCAGCATTGCCACCGCCGTCGAGGCGATCAAGCTGGGCGCCGTGCATTATCTGGCCAAGCCCGCCACGCCGGATGAGATCCTCAGCGCCTTCAACCGGGTAGAAGGCAGCACGGCGCTGGATGTGCCGGAAGATCCGATGTCGGTGGGCCGCCTGGAATGGGAGCACATCCACAAGGTGCTTCAAGAGAATGACGGCAATATCTCCGCGACCGCCCGCTCGCTGAAAATGCATCGCCGCACCCTGCAGCGCAAACTGGCCAAGTATCCGGTCCGGTCCTGACCCTGCGGCAATATGCCGCATGGCCGGGTGGCGCGCGGCGTCGTATCATGGCGGCGACTCATGCGGACAGGGACGTCCTGCTTACCGGGTCGCGCCGTTCCTGGGGAAGACCAGGATGTTGCCGGCGCCGCTTTCATCTTCGGTCGGCAAGTGCAGGAAAGCCCGCAATTCGTTTTTCTTCATCGACGCATCTTCATAGCCCAGCTGGATCAACTCCTGGCAATACGGGGCTTCAAACAACAGATAGCTCAGCACGCCCGACCCCGATCGCTTGGTGGCGCCCGACCCGCGCACAAATGTGCGGATGCTCTTGGGCAGGTGACGCGCATGGCGCATGGCAATGCGGTCCAGTGTCTTGCTGGCGGGGGAAATCACCAGCACATCCACATGCTTCAGGTTGATATGCTGGGACCGGGTTTCCTCCGGAATATGGCTGATGGTGCGATTGATGCGCATCAACCGTTCAATATCCCCCTCCAGGCTGTCAATGAAGGAACTGTTGAGAATGTTGGCCACCACCTGGGCGATGCTGGGATAGCTGGTGGTCTTTTCACGCTGCTGTTTTTCGCCGTCGCTGCTGACACCCACGACCAGGACCTTCTCCGCGCCCAGATGCAGGGCCGGGCTGATCGGCGCCAGTTGCCGCAACGCGCCGTCCCCAAAGTATTCGCGATTAATGTGGATTGCCGGAAAAAGCAGGGGAATGGCGGAGGACGCCAATAAATGGTCGATGCCGATCTGCGTTTTGACCCCCAGGCGCCGCGCCCGCTTCCAGCCGTCCAGATGCGCCGCGCCCTGGAAAAAACTGACGGACTCGCCGCTGGTATAGCCGGAGGCCGTGATGCACACCGCCTTGAGATAGCCGGCCTCGATGATTTCGCCGATGCGGGATAAGGACAATTCGCGAGCCAGCATCTCGCGGAGCGGCTGATTGTCCAGCAGCGATACCGGCCGGTCATTGCGCATGCGACCGAACCCCAGCGTCCACAAGAAACGCAGGGCGCAGCGCATCACTCCCGGCCAGTCCGTCCGATAGACCTGATGGGTGCGAAAATTGGCCCAGACGGACTCCAGGTGTGCCACCGCTTCCTGCAGGCAGTCGCCATGACAAGCCAGACCAGCGGCATTGAGGCCGCCGGCGGAAGTCCCGCAAATGACCGGGAAGGGGTTATAACAGACGGGGGGAAGCAGTTCGCTGATTGCCTTGAGGACGCCG
>CAZPZK010000244.1:0-5180 GCA_964591095.1 uncultured Moraxellaceae bacterium
CTCGTTTTCCTTCAGTACCCGTTCAATTTCCTGAGACAGGTTGGAGGCACCCGGATTGACGGGGAACTGTTCCCAGAATATGTCGGAAAGCCCCTTGCCGGGCTTGGCATCCTGCATGGGAGCCATAAGCCACTTGTAGGTCTCGCGCAGCATGCGGCGCAGGGACTCGTTGGCGTCTTCCAGGCTCTTGCTGGCCTGACGGGTCTGGAACTGGTCGAGATTGAGTTTCAGATCCTTGATGTCGCTGACAATGGATTGCCAGGCCAGGGCTGAACGCATTTGATCCTTCAACCGGCTGACGTTGTCGTAGTCCGGGGCCAGGAAAATCAGCCGGTTTTGCTTGAAGCGCGGCTGTTCGCCTCGATTTTTCAGGATCCGCAGGGCCTGTTCGGTGGCCATGCCCTGGCCGTTGCGGTTGATGGCGGCATCCGGCGGAAGCACGACCAGCCGCAATTGCCAGTCATCCGGAACGTCGCCGCTGGGTGTGAAGACATGAATGCCGCCGAAAATGCTGCTAGCGAATATCTTGTTCAAGCGTTCCCGCAGGGCGGGGAATACATCCTCTTTCTCCTGGAAACGGCGCTTGCGCTCTTCCATTTCGCGGCGCAGGTTGGGCCGCACGTCAAACCAGAAACGATTGTTACCGGAATTCAGGTATTGCAGGCGGTCCGTGAGTCGGCGCAGGGCATCCTTGTAGATGCCGGGTTGTTGGCCGGGATAGGCCACGCCCAAGGCAATCCGTTCCAGTTCGATACCCCGCACCAGTTGGCTGGCGGTGGTGGGGGCGCTGCCCATGAAGATGGCGCGAGCGGCACGGCGGCAGGCCTGGACACTGCCCAGCCGGGTGTCCTTGTTCTCAATGTCGGTGGTTTCCGCGCGGTCGCCGTCAATGTCGCGTTCCACCACCGGATCCCAGCCTTGCGGCAGGTAATAGATCATTTCGTTGCGGGTATCGGCATCGGCCAGCGGGAAGCTGCCGGGCATGATCAGCGGATCCTTGTCGTTATCTTTCCACAGGCGGTGGATGACCTTGGCCATCAGCTTCAACACACCACGGGTGCGCTGGAAATTATCCAGCGAGGACCAGTCTTCATAGAGCCGGTCAAATACTTCCGGGTGAATCGGGTAGGCGTGCATCAAGCGTTCGAAATAGCGGCTTTCCTGGGTTTCGTGCGGGAAGTCGTTGCTGTTGGCGATGTAGAAGTCTGCAAAGGCGCGGCAGACCGACTCCGCCGCCAGCTTGTCGCTGATGGCGCTGAACAGGCGGCGGCGGACAATTTCGAAAGCTTCTTCCGTGCCCACCGGTTTCCACAGCGCCTGCACGCGGCCGAAATAATGAGACAGGGCTTCCAGCGCGCGCACGCCGCGTTGACTGCCCGCTTCCTTTTCCGATTCCGGCAAGGAGGCCAGCAGGATCGCGGTCGGTACGGCCTTGAGCGCTTCGGTCAGCGCCTGGATGAAACTGAGGTTGGAGTCGAAGGTGCCGCCGGTCAGTGCCTTGCCTTCCTCGAATTGACGGATATAGGCCACCAGTTCGTCAATCAGGATGACGCAGGGCGCATAGCGCCGTAGCAGCTCCTCCAGTGTCGCCTTGCCCGGCGAAGTGCCGGAACGGTCGGCATCGGCAACCAAAGCATAGCCTTCTGCCTTACCCAGTTGCCAGGCCAGATCGCCCCACAGGGTATGGATCGCTTGGCCATCGCGGATGACCGGCTGGTTGGGCGAGGATTTGATGCCGTCCAGCACTGCCAGACGTGCGCGGGGCAGTTCAGTGATGCCGGCAGTGTCGAGGATGGGTGGGATGCCCGGTAGATCACTCGCCAGTGCTTCGCCCTTGGCCAGATGATAGACGGCCAGCATGGTGTGGGTCTTGCCGCCACCAAAGGCGGTTTGCAACTGGATGACCGGATCACCGCCGCGCCCGGAAAGGCGCTTGACCACCGAGTCCAACAGCAGGCGCATGCCTTCGGTGATGAAGGTGCGCTGGAAAAAGAGGGCCGGGTTCTGGTATTCGGCGGTGGCGGTGCCTTCATGAACACGTGAGATGTCGGCGGCGAATTCGGCTTGCTGGAAGGTGCCCTTGAGCACGTCTTCGTGCGGGACAGCGATTTCACGCCACGGTTTCAGGTTCATACAGTACTCTCCACAGCTTTAATTTTATGTTGTCCAGACCAGTTTATTGGCAAAGGTAAACGGAAGTTGGCGTTCCGTTCTGGGTTTCGACCAGGATACGATTTGAGGACATGCGGTCAGAACGAACGCTGTCAATCTGACGGACGATCTGGGCACAGTTCCTGATACCCAGTTGCAGTTTTTCGTGTCCATCCCACGCAATCTTTTTGACTTCATCACGCCTTAGTTTGATGGTGTTATCACTGGTAAAGGATGCATTGATTTCCAGAAGGTCATTGGTCAAGGTCTCGTTGAGGTTTTTATGGATGACACCGGTACTGTCGACCCGAGTCTTGATCTGATCCAGCCGCGCACCAAGCACCTTGCTGCTGTCGGGGTACAAGGAGCAGAGGTACCAGTTGGCCAGGCGAACTTCGTTACAGATGGAAAGCTCCTCAATCAATCGGCTGATCTTGGTCTGTTTTTTCCTGGCGCTTTCGAACTCACCTTCACAACCGACGTTGTCTTTCTCCAGCGCCAAGGCGTTTTCCCTTTCGATCTGGGAGATCAATGTCAGTCCGGCACGATCCAGCTCAACATCAAACTGTTCCAGCTGGTTACGGGTACGCTCCAGGAACTCGCCGTTATCAATGGCCTGCTTGGTGACTTCCAGATAGTTCCTGGCACTGATGATTACCGCAAGGCGATCTTCCTCTAGGAACGCCTGAATGCTGTCAACCTTGGACTCCACACGCTTGAGGGTGGCGCTGATGTCGGCCAGGTGCTTTTGCGCAACAATGACTGAGGCGATCTGCCAAGCCGCCGCCGCATTGGCGATATTCTGCAGTTTTTCAGGCTGATAGAGCCTGGCGTGTTCAAAGCCCTTGGGTGCCAGAGCAATGGCTCTCAAGCCGTCACCATCGGCGGCTGCCAGCATGTTGCCGTTGATCACGACTTCCATGAGTTGGCTGTTGTTAGCCTGAACGGCCGTGGCGGTAGCTGGTGCCATTTTGGCCAAGGGTTCGACAATAGAGCGCAGGGCCTTGACCAGACCCTGCTGTCCCAGCTTCTTGGCGCCCTGAAGCTGGCTCAATGCATTGGCGGTGTCCTTAACGATGGACAGTGACATCACTTCCTGATCGCCGTCTGCCACCACGATCCGCTCTGGGAGTACGGCTTCCTCCACGGGCTGCACCGCATTAGCCGGTTTGGGCTCGGTGGGTGAAGCGCTTTGCACGGCTTGGGGCTGGGCGGCGCGGGATTTGTTCCAGACGGTTGCCACCATCACTCCAATTACCAGACATACCAGGCAGGCAATGATTATTTCCATGTTTCCCTCATCATAATTGGTTCAGCTTACATATCCCAAGCGCCTTGCGACCCAACCACACCCGCATCTCCCGCCACTTTTTCCCGGCATAGCCGTTGAATCCCCTCCAGCAAGACCCGGAAGCTGTGTGACAGGTTCTGGTGATCCAGGGTCAACTGAGGGCCGATCAGGCGGGAGCCTTGCACCTTCTGGTAGCGGCCGGAAGTGATTTTCTTCAGTTCTTCCGCCGCATTGGCCAGTGCATCCGGCGTACGGAATTTCCGGCTCTGTTGCTGCCGGGCCAATCCAGGTATCGCCAGTGCAGTTTCCACCGCCTGCAGGTCGCCCAGATAAAAGCTTTCCAGTTCATGGCAGGCAATACGCACCAGGGCCTCAGGGCGTCCGGCCTCATGGCAGAGCCGTTGCAATTCCGCCTTGATAATCTGGCAATCGCCGCTGTCCTGATCGCGCATAACCACAAACCGGCTGTCGGGTTGCTGCCAGAAACGCAATTTCCGCACCAGTTGCTTGTGCATGTCCTGCTTGCCTTCAAACACCAGATATTGGACGGATATTTCCGGGGGCAAGAGACGCGGCAGAATGCCTTCCAGCATGGCTTTGGCGGATGGCTCCTCCAGCAGGAAAACCAGGGTGGTCATTGCGGATCGACTCCGCGAAACAGGCCTTGTTTCCACAAATAACCCAATTGGTCACCCTCCGCGACATAGGCGGCCAATTGCGGGTCGTCCTTGGCGCGTTGGGCGCGGGTATAACCTGCTTCCTTGACCAGCCAGCAGACTTCATCCAGTTCCAGCGCATTCAGCAAGTCGGGGGAGTGTGTGGAAACCAGAACCTGGCCACCGCGCCGGGCATAATCGCGGAATTCTTCGGCCAGTTCCCAGAGCAGGCTCGGGTAAAGCTGGTTTTCAGGCTCTTCGATGCACAGCAGCGGATGGGGTTGCGGATCGTGCAACAGCAAGAGATAGGCAAACATCTTGATGGTGCCGTCCGACACATAGCGGTCAATAAAGGGATCGCTGAAGGCACCATCGGCAAACTGCAACAACAACCGGCCATCGTCGGTCAGTTTCGGGATGACGTTACTGACACCGGGGACCCGATGCTTCATTCGTTCCAGAACGTGGGTGAAAATCTCCGGATGTTACGGGCCACCAATTGCAGGTTGTCACCGGTCACGGACAGATGATCCGCAAAGCCCACTGCTTCCTTGCTGCCCCGGGCCTGGCTGATGTGAAAGTCAGACACATGCCAGTTTTCAATCAGTGAGCGAAAGGCATTGGCGGCCTTGAAGCGCTCGAATTGCCCCAGTCCGCTGATGGCCAGTGTGTCTTGCGCCACCCGTTGTTCTTCTCGCGTCAGTTCTTCGTCGGGGCGGTTGAAGTCTTCTTCGTTGGTAATGGCATAACCGACACCCCGGCTAAAGTCGAGGAAGTGAAAGGGAGAGCCGTGACGGCCGCGCTTGTAGCGCAGGATTTCACGTTCAACCACGGCCTTGCCTTTTTCTTCGCCGATTTTCAGGGCGTAGGTGACCAGCCGCTCAATCCCGGCGATGTCCATGCGGAACTTGATTTCAATTTCGATGAGCGAGCCGGGCGGCGCGCCGCGCGACAGCATCTCCTTGAAGCCGCCCTTGTCTTGCAAGGCGTAGCTGACCTTGTAGAGCAGGCAGTTCTTGAGGAAACCGAATACCCCGAACAGCGTGGTTTTACCCGTGCCATTAGCGCCCACCACCACAAAC